>QFOI01000342.1 GCA_003241175.1 Pseudopedobacter saltans | reverse complement strand
CAAGTGCTGTTATTCCTTGGGGTGACCATATAGTTATAGGCGGTCGGACAATATCCTTGCAAATCGCTGATATTAACATAGGAATTTTATATGTTTTTGGTGTTGTGGGGATGGGCGTTTATGGCATAATGATAGGAGGCTGGGCATCCAACAATAAGTTTTCCTTAATGGCTGCCTTACGTGGAGCATCACAGGTTATCAGTTATGAATTAGCGATGGGTATCACACTTATTACATTGATCATGTTAAGTGGCTCATTGAGTTTAAAAAATATAGTTGACCAACAGATGAGTACTGGTCGTTTATGGAATATTTGTTATCAACCTTTGGGTTTTTTGATTTTTTTGATTTGTTCGTTTGCGGAGTGTAATCGTACTCCTTTCGATTTGGCAGAGGCGGAGAACGAGTTGAATATGGGTTACCACCAAGAGTATTCATCCATGAAGCTAGGCTTTTACTTATTTGCGGAGTATGTCAATATGTTTATTAGTAGTGCTGTAATGGCTACTCTATATTTTGGTGGTTATGATATTCCTTTCCTTGACGAAAGTACATTGTCTCCTAATCTGGCGGCTACATTAGGTGTTATAGCATTGATGGCAAAAGTAGTTTTCTTTATTTTCTTGTTTATGTGGGTTCGTTGGACTATACCAAGATTCAGGTATGACCAACTTATGAATCTAGGATGGAAAAAATTACTACCACTTGCCATTGTAAACATGTTGGTTACTGCTGCAGTTATCCTTTGGTTGAAAAAGTAAAACTATAGAACAAAAAAAATAAATAAACGGATTTAAAGAAAATATATGCAATCACTTACCAATAAATCGCAACAAGTTGACAGAAGTCCGATGACTATTTCTGAGAGGCTTTATTTGCCAATATTGAAAGGTATGGGGATAACGATGAAGCATTTTTTTAAAAAGAAAGTGACTTTTAGTTACCCTGAACAGAAAAGACCTTTTAGCCCAGTATTTAGAGGATTGCATGTACTGAATAGAGATGAAGAAGGGCGCGAACGTTGTACTGCCTGTGGCTTGTGTGCAGTAGCTTGTCCCGCGGAAGCAATCACCATGGACGCTGCCGAAAGATTGCCAGGTGAAGAAGGACTTTACAGAGAGGAAAAATATGCAGCTAAATATGAAATCAATATGTTGCGCTGTATTTTCTGTGGATTGTGTGAAGAAGCTTGTCCCAAGGATGCCATTTATTTATCTGAAACTTTTGCTCCAGCCAACTATGCAAGAAAGACTTTTGTATATGGAAAAAAAGAATTGCTGATTCCAAATCCAGTTACGGAAAAAGAGGCTTATGCAAAGGCTAGAGGAGAAGGTCAATAATAGTCAAAGACAATAGGTTTTTTATTATCGAATTATGAATGCAGCTGAGATAATTTTTTGGTTTTTAAGTGCACTCGCTTTACTAAGTGGAGTCATGGTTATATTGAGTAAGAATCCTGTGTATAGTGTCCTTTGGTTAATTAGTTTGTTCTTTGCGATTTCTGGACATTATATTTTGTTGAATGCACAGTTTTTGGCTATAGTCAATATTATTGTCTATGCCGGAGCAATTATGGTATTGTTCCTGTTTGTTATTATGTTGATGAACCTCAACACAACTCAAGGCATAAAAAAGAAAGTATGGGCCCAATTTGCTGGAGTTATTTCGGCAGGTATGTTACTTTGGATTTTACTTTCTGTAGTTAAGTCTTCCATCGATTTGAAAGGTCGTATTGCCGAAATCAATACTGGGGATATTGGATTAGTGGAAAATCTAGGCAAAGTGTTGTTTACACAGTACGCGGTTCCTTTTGAAATATGTAGTGTATTGTTTTTAAGTGCTATGGTTGGTGCTGTTGTTATCGGGAAGAAAGATTAAATAAGCTAAATGCTAAACGCAAAATGCGTAAAGTAAGAAGTATTAAAATATTATTGTAAATAAGCTTTAAGCACTAGGCTGCGAGCATTAAGTATAAGATATGCCCATTCAATATTATATAGGATTAGCTATGGCACTTTTCTGTATTGGAATAGTGGGAGTGCTTACACGTAGAAATGCGATTATCGTTTTCATGTGTATCGAGATTATGTTGAATGCAGCAAATCTTTTGTTAGTGGCTTTTTCCAAAATGCAATCTGCATTGCATCCGACAGTTGCCAATGCAGGAATAGATGGGCAGTTGATGGTTTTTTTCATCATGGTAGTTGCTGCTGCGGAAGTGAGCGTTGGATTAGCTATTATAGTGATGTTTTATAGGAATGTACATTCCATTGATGTGAGTTTTTTAAACAGATTGAAAAATTAAGCAAACGCATTTATGAACTTAGCTTTTTTGATACCATTATTTCCTTTAGTTGGCTTTCTGATCAATGGACTGTTTAGAAAATCACTAAGCAAATCCTTGATTGGTTTGGTAGGAAGCGGTACTATATTGGCATCTTTTATAGTTAGTCTTGTTTTGTTTTTGGATGTAAAAAACAATGGTGGCGGCCATGTCATAAATTATTTCGACTTCATTTCTGTTGGTAAACTGTCGATTCCTTTTGCATTCCAAATTGATCAATTAAGCTTTATCTTTCTACTGATTATTACGGGAATTGGTTTTCTGATACATGTGTACTCTACCTCCTACATGCATGACGAACCTTCAGAACACTATGGTCGATTTTTTGCCTATTTAAATCTGTTTGTCTTTTCAATGCTATTGTTGGTTATGGGAGCCAACTATGTAGTTATGTTTATCGGTTGGGAAGGCGTTGGCCTTTGTTCTTATTTACTTATTGGTTTTTGGTATAAGAATAATCAATACAACTATGCCGCAAGAAAGGCATTTGTAATGAATCGTATTGGTGATCTTGGTTTTTTATTGGCTGTTTTTTGGCTTGTATCCAAATTAGGAACAGTAAACTATAATGAGGTATTCTTAGCTGTCAATAAATTGTCTACTTCAGACATCACAATAATAACAATGCTTTTGTTTGTAGGGGCATGTGGTAAAAGTGCACAGATTCCCTTATACACTTGGTTGCCGGATGCGATGGCAGGTCCAACACCTGTATCTGCCCTCATACATGCCGCAACGATGGTAACGGCTGGTATTTATATGGTTTGCAGGAGTAATATTTTGTACACGATGGCTCCTTGTACGCAAACAGTTATGTCGATTGTTGGTTTGGCTACAGTGTTACTTGCTGCCAGTATTGCATTGAAGCAAAATGATATTAAAAAGGTATTGGCGTACTCAACTGTCAGCCAATTGGGTTATATGGTATTGGCACTAGGTGTGGGCGCTTATACTGGAGCGATTTTCCATGTAATGACACATGCTTTTTTCAAGGCTTGTTTGTTCCTAGGTGCAGGATCAGTGATTCATGCCGTTGGTGGTAATCAAGATATGCGAACAATGGGTGGATTGAAAAAATACATGCCCATTACAAATATAACTTTTCTACTTTCTTGTTTCGCTATTGCAGGAGTTCCTCCGTTTTCTGGTTTCTTTTCGAAGGATGAAATTCTTGCTGCGGCTTTTAATGCTAATCCTTTGTATTATTGGCTAGGTGTTGCTGGAGCATTGATGACGGCATTTTATATGTTCAGACTATATGCAGGAGCATTTCTTGGTACTTTTAGAGGAACGCATGAAGAAGAACATCATTTGCACGAAAGTCCTAAAGCGATTACGATTCCTTTGATAATACTGGCGATATTGGCCGTAGTGGGAGGTTTTGTTGGTATTCCTGAGGTTTTTGTAAAAGATGCTAATGTATTGGAACATTTTCTTGATCCCATTTTTGAAAAATCCAGAGCCTTACAACATGGTCATACTGCATCTCATAGTACGGAGTTGATGCTCATGGCGGTTTCCACTGTATTGATTATTGCAATGATAATTTGGGCTTGGTCTAAATATGCCAAGTGGAAAGAAAATTACAATGAAAACAGAGGTTTTGCTAAGATTTTAGAAAATGCTTGGTATGTTGATAGTTTGTATAATTCTGTTATTGTAAATCCTATTCTAGGGTTATCTAATTTCTTGAAAAATATAGTTGAGAAAGGGATTGATGGTATTGTCAATGGCGTTGGTAGTTTTCTCCAATACATGTCAGGAAGGCTTCGACTTTTACAAAATGGACAGGTTGAGAGCTATCTGCTTGTAATGGTATTTTCTATAGTTGCTTTGTTTTTGATATTTTGGAATCAAGCATATGTTTTGAATTTTTTGCATAAAATATTTTAAATCCTTCAATTAGGAAACAGATATA
>QFOI01000341.1 GCA_003241175.1 Pseudopedobacter saltans | reverse complement strand
AGCATTTTTATTGAAAGACAGATTATCCGAATTACTATTGCTGTAAATAACACCATAGTTAACTATCAATGAAGCATTTTTGCTTAATGGTTCAGAGTAAGTTGCTTTTGTTGTCAATATTTGGGTATTCGTTTTGTTATCCTTACGCTGATCTACAATGGAAGAACTATCATTTGCATAAAAATTACTTTCGTTGTATAAGTAACCTCCATTCTTATTGGTATTGTATTGTTCATTTACATAAATGGACAATGTCCTTCTCTCTTTTTTGAACTTATGTCTGAATAAGGCATCTGCCGTAAAAGTATTGATATCTCCTGTGGATGTAAGATTCCTATTATTGTCATTTACCGGATTTCCGTTTTCGTCGACAGTTGTACTTTGGGTTCTACTTGCCGAATTACGATGATCTAATTGTCCATGCATATTGACAATCATGGAATTGGTTTTAGCAGAGTCAAAATAAATCTCACCTCTTCCATCCAATTTGTTTCTAAATGACTTATTGTCAAAATGATTATCTGAATGGGTTATTTGTGAGCCTTCTGGTAGATTGTTTTGAATATCAGTGGTAGTATTTCCATGAATACTTAGATTGTTGATTTTATAGTCTCCCAATATCTTAGTTCCGTATTTGTAGGAATTATCATAATGCAATCCGCCAAACTGACTTAAAGGAATTCCTTTATTACCATAATTACCGTCCCATGCAATCAGATCAGAATTACTACTTTGTGTAGTCTGTATATCTGCACCATCATTACTTGAGTTGTCATTCATGTTCCAGTTCTGGCTCCTGTTAGCCCAATCCAATCCCACTTTAGCCGTATTGCCAACAGCAGCAGTAGCAGAAAATTTCTGGTTTTTGTTGAACTGATTGAAATTACCTTCAGATTGATGAAAACCTTTCGTGCCTGCTCCCGCTTCAATCTTCCCAAACGTACCATGCTTGGCACTTTCCTTAATTTTCAAGTTGATAGTCTTCACGTCGTTTCCATCGCTGATACCTGTAAAGGCTGCTTGATCGCTTTTTTTGTCAAATACCTGCACTTTGTCAATAATATCTGCACGTAGATTTTTGGTAACTAATTTAGGATCATCGCCAAAAAATTCCTCACCGTCCACCAATACTTTTTGTACTTTTTTTCCTTGTGCAGTAATATTACCATTTTTGTCAACTTGCAACCCGGGCAATTTGCGTAAAAGCTCATCTACAGTGGCGTTTGGCTGCACTTTGAAACTATCCGCAGCGAATTCGGTTGTGTCTCCTTTGATCATAATTGCCGCCACTTTTTTCTTGACGACAACTTCTTCCAACAAATGCGCTTTGGAAAGAAGTGCAATATGTCCCAAAGCAATATCCTTGTCAACCTCTTGTGGTTCTGTTGTAAACACAGCATAATGTGGATATTCGAACAATAAGAAATATTTACCCGAATTTGGTACAGTCAGCTTGAATCCTCCATCTTTGTCCGTCCTGGAGAAACTGTACAAAAACGAATCTGCCGCAGTCAATACGGAGACGGAAACATCTTTCAAAGCAGTGTTACTTGTGGTATCTGAAACCTTACCTGTAATCACATGCTGAGCAAACGAAAAGCTTCCTACACACATCAGTGCTAACAATAAGCAATACTTTTTCAATCTAGTTCTTTTTGGTTCTTTGAGTTATTTGACGTTAAGGATGCAAAGTAGGTTACTATAATGGATCGTAGTCTCTTTTATACATGAGCGGTAAATAGATTATCTATGGGGCAAAAAAGGTAATGGAATTGTATCCATTACCTTTCATATAATACATTTTGCATTTGGGAATTATCTTTTGTGCATTTGTATGTTATCTTCCAAATCTACAAACAGGTAAATACGATTTATCTTTTGAACTTGTTTTTAAGTGCAGAAAGCGCGTCACCCATCGTCAGTTCTTTTTCAGGGACATTGGGCTTGGATGGCTTCACATTTCTGTCTTTTCTACTGCCGCCTGTATTTTCTTGTGTTTGTTTGATAGACAATGAGATTCTTTTTCTAGCTGTATCGACTTCCAATACTTTTACCTGCACCTTGTCATTCAATTTCAGGGCTTCATTAGGATCGGAAATATAGCGGTTACAGATTTCGCTCACATGTACTAACCCATCTTGTTTTACGCCAATATCCACGAAAGCACCAAAACGAGTCAGATTTGTGACGACACCCGGCACAACCATTCCAATTTTGACATCTTCCAAGGAGAAAATGTCCGCAAATTCAAATTGTTCTAGTTCACTTCTTGGATCCAGTCCCGGCTTTTTCAATTCGGATAAAATATCTTTAATCGTCAACTCTCCTACTTCTTCAGTTACATATGCTTTAGGTTGAACTTTTTTTATCAGTTCTTCATTGCCAACGAGTTCTTTTACTGCAACACCTAAGTCGGTTGCCATCTTTTCCACTACCGCATACGATTCTGGATGTACGGCGCTTTCGTCCAAAGGGTTAGAACCATTTTTAATACGTAAAAAACCAGCACATTGTTCGAAAGCCTTGTCTCCTAGTCGTGCTACTTTCTTCAGTTCGTTTCTATTTTTGAAACCTTTGTTTTCTGTTCTGAAACGAACGATATTTTCTGCGATACTTGGCCCAATACCACTGACATAACTCAATAAATGTTTACTTGCCGTATTGAGATTAACACCAACCGCATTTACGCAACTAACAACGGTCTGATCCAATTTTTCCTTTAAGCGAACTTGATTCACATCATGTTGGTATTGACCGACACCAATACTTTTAGGGTCTATTTTGACTAATTCTGCCAATGGATCCATCAAGCGGCGTCCAATACTAACCGAACCTCTCACCGTTACGTCTTCATCTGGAAATTCTTCCCTCGCCGTAGCAGAAGCTGAATAAACAGAAGCTCCGTCTTCATTCACCAAAAATACCGGCAGATTCAATTTCAATGACTTGATAAAACCTTCCGTTTCTCGACCGGCCGTACCATCACCAATAGCGATGACCTGCGTGCCAAACTCAGCTACCAAACTACGAATGGTATTTTCCGCTTCTTGTAGTTTGTGGTTTTTCTCATGTATGTAAATAAGACCTGTTTTTTTAAGCTCGCCAGTTTCGTCCAATATAACTATTTTACAACCTGTACGATAACCCGGATCAATCGCCAATAACTTTTTACTTCCCAACGGCGAAGACAACAGCAATTGTCTCAGATTTTCCGCAAAAACATTGATGGCTTCCTCATCCGAATTATTTTTCAACAAAGTCCTAAATTCTGTTTCCAGACTAGGTTGCAGCAATCGACGGTAAGCATCTTTGATTGCTTTTTTGACTTGCTCTTTACTAGCGTTGGAGCCCGACTTTAAAAAACTTTTTTCGATATTCTCAATAGCATTTTCTTCGTCAGGTCCAATAGACACACGAAGAAAGCCTTCCAAAAATCCACGTAAAATCGCCAATACACGATGTGATGGCACTTTAGAAATAGGTTCGGAAAAATCGAAATAATCTTTGTATTTGATAGCTTCCGTTTCTTTTTCGGGTACGACTTTGCATTGAATCGTAGCCTCTACCTCAAACTGTTTACGCATGGATGATCTAAGGGTGGCGTCTTCATTGATGTTTTCAGCAATGATGTCGCGTGCACCTTTCAATGCATCCTCGATACTTGTCACATTTTCATTCAAATATTTATTAGCCTCTATGTTAATATCGATATCCGTTTGTTCCAAAACTAAGGTAGACAAAGCTTCCAATCCATTTTCACGAGCGATTTGCGCTTTCGTTCTCTTTTTGGGTTTGTAAGGCAAGTAGATATCTTCTAGTTCGGCAATGGCAGTCGCTTTATCAATAGATGCTTGCAAAACATCCGTCATTTTACCCTGGTCGGTAATCGTTTTTTCAATGAAAGCTTTACGATCCGCAAATTCTCGCATCGTTTTCTCTTCTTCTTGGACTTGCTGAATCTGAACTTCATCCAAAGCGCCCGTTTTATCCTTACGATAACGTGCGATAAAAGGTATGGTTGCACCTTCACCAAGCAGATCCAATACTGCATCTACTTGATTGGGTCTAATATTTAATTTCTGTGCAATTAGATTGCTGAACTCTGACATGTCTATTTCGTTAAAATGAGCGGCGAAGATATAATTCCTATTTTTAAATAAAAATCAAAATATACACGCAATTTTCAATTGAAATATGCTAGTTTTATCTACTTCAATATGTTTCCACTTCAAAAACATATAGCCAAATACGTTTCACTTTCGGAAGAAGA
>QFOI01000340.1 GCA_003241175.1 Pseudopedobacter saltans | reverse complement strand
CAATTTTCAACAAAAAAGGATATGTCGGCACATATTTATCCGATTTAACCGAGGCAACAGGTCTGACCAAAGGCAGTATCTATGGCAATTTCAAAGACAAAAATGAAGTGGCTGTTGAGGCATTTAGATATAATTATGATTTTCAGACCAGAAATCTATTTCCAACAATTGACAATGATAATCCAGGTTTGGAAGGATTGATTGAAAGCCTTAATTTATTCAAAACGGTTTATGAAACCATTTTCAATAATGGCGGTTGCACCATTTTGAATACAGCGGTTGATGCAGACGATGGTAATGATGTATTGAAAAGTGAAGTCATACAATCTATCTATAAATGGAAAGATACTATTGCTACCATGCTTACTAACGCCATTCGCAATAATGAAATACCAAAAATAGACGTGGACGTATTATCATATCGCATAATCGCATTGGTCGAAGGAAGTCTAATGCTTGCTAAAACACTTAACAGGCCTGAAATATTAATCAGCAATATAGATTCCCTTATAAAAGAAGTATCCATCCTGGAAAAACAATAAAAAAATTTACACAAAAATATCCTTAGGTATTAAAAAACATTGAATATGAAACGAGTTGTAATAACCGGATTAGGAGCCATCACCCCTATTGGAAAAAATATACAAGACTATTGGAAAAATCTACTGGATGGTACGTCTGGTGCAGATAAGATAACAAGATTCGATACAAGTAAATTCAAAACACAGTTTGCATGCGAAATCAAAGATTATGATCCCCTAAATTATTTTGATAGAAAAGAAGCTCGCAAACTCGACAGATTTTCTCAATATGGTCTCATATCCACAGAGGAAGCCATAAAAGATGCCGACCTTAATTTTTCAGAACTAGACAGGGATAGAATCGGCGTTATTTTCGCAAGTGGAATTGGAGGTTTTGAAACTTTTGAAAAAGAAGTTGTCAATTACACGGAAAATCATTTTGAACCAAAATTCAACCCATTTTTTATTACCAAGATAATTTGCAATGGTTTATCCGGCATAATCTCCATAAACCACGGACTTAGAGGTATTAATTATTGTCCAGTGACTGCTTGCGCATCGTCTACGCAAAGCATCATCCAAGCATTTAACTATATTCGCTTGGACAAAGCGGATATAATTATCACAGGAGGTTCTGAAGCGCCCATAACAGAAGCCTCTATTGGAGGATTTAATGCCATGAAAGCAATGTCCACAAACAATGAAAATTATAGTCATGCGTCTAGGCCATTTGACAAAGACAGAGATGGTTTTGTAGTGGGCGAAGGTGCGGGTACCTTGATTATTGAGAGTTTGGATTCCGCTATGAAAAGAGGCGCCAAAATATACGCTGAAATAGTTGGTGGGGGTGAAAGTTCAGACGCTTATCATATAACTGGAACGCATCCTGAAGGGTTGGGCGCTTTTTTGGCCATGCAAAGCGGAATCAAAGAGGCAGATATTTTATCTGAAGATATTGATTATCTCAATGCGCATGCTACATCTACCGGCGTAGGAGACTTGTCAGAGATCAAAGCAATAGAAAAATTATTTCACTCCAGTCTCAGTAAGATACAAATTTCTGCAACAAAATCCATGACAGGACACCTATTGGGTGGAACAGGCGCAATAGAAGCTATAGCGACATCCTTATCCGTCCAAACAGATCTGATTCCGCCAACGATCAATACAACGAACATTGATGAGGAGATACCGAAAGAATTGAATTTATCCCTGGGAACAAAAACCTCTAAAACCGTGAATTATGCCATAAGCAATAGTTTTGGATTCGGAGGTCACTGTGCGGCTTTAGTCTTAAAAAAATATGTTGTATAGTTTATGCTATTTGTTAATCATTCAATCCCTTTATTGTAGGAACTATTTAAGACTTTCAAGTATTTTTTTAGCCATTGTTTGGATGACGGCCTGTAATTCAGGCTTGTAAATAAATTTTCTGGTTTCAAAATTAAGAGCACCAACAGTAAAGCTATTATCTACTTTTCGTCTGATTCTCCATTTATCCAATGTATTTTCCGAAAGAAATTTTATTTGTTCCCGAGTCAAAGAGATATTATTTGCATATGCATTCTCACTATTTTGTATCCACAGAAAATCCCATTGTATACCATTGGAAAACAATAAGGAAAAATAGCTATTGTCCGTAGGGTATTCTTCATCTAGTGACAAAATATCCATAAAAACCTTTCCTTCATCTATATGAAACGATATGAGTATAGTTGTAAGATAACACTCCTCACTACTATGTGCCAAAGCATGAAGTGGCATATAGTTAATCTTATCCCCTGCAATTGTAGTAAAGCATTCTAAATTTCCTTTTTCCTGAACAACGGTATCTTCTATTATTGGAATACGATCCAAGTAAATACCATGTGCGTTTTTATCAATCGGAGAGTCTGAAGGACGCCTCGGCCATTCCTCAAAATCACTGTCTACGATGTTCCAACTCGATTCTTCTGAAAATAAAGGCTTTCTACGTAAACGAAACAGCAGTAGAAAAATTGTCGTCAAAACTATAGAAACCAGACTAGGAGTCAATACATAAAACATATTAAGACTTTTAATCAATTCAACTATTTAAATGGATTATACGAAATACCAACATTGAAATAGAAATTTCCCTGATAGCTAGTAGTTGCCAATTTATCAGACTTGTATTTTTCCCGAATTGTTCCATTAAGTGGTTTTATCCAACCAGACCTTCCATACACTACGAATTTCTTGTTGATTCGATATTCATACATCACGCTATTTTTAAATTCGTTTCGATTAAACATGTAAGACTTGTTGTTATTCGCTAAAAAGTCTGATTTAAAATAGTAGGGATTCGCTTCTAGTTCAGAGCCAATTGACAATCGTCCATGTTTGAATAGTTGCCTTCTGATATAAATTTGCTTGGGCAAGATAACGTCCAACATCCATGGAGAATTTTGGAAGCTATGCATGTACGAAAAACTGGGTAAAATAGGTGCTACTGCATTAGCATTACTTTGCAAAACAAGACCAACAGTAACCGTAGTTGCTTCATTTCTTTTTAAAACAAGAGATCCAATATAAGAACCATATACCATTCCAAAATTCTTGTTAGAGCCATCTGCAGAGATCGATATATTGGAAACAAAAGGTTTACCCCACAACTTGTCATAACGTGTGTAATTGAGAGAAGCCCACAGATAATGAAAGTGAACATCCCTTCCAGATGCAATAGTAGGAACTCCTCCAGAAGGCACATCAATATTTTCAAATGCTAGATGTTCGTATTTGTATCGAGCCGTGCCACTTAGGTTCCAATTTTTCTTTTGTATTAAATTATAGTTCATGGCAACTTTTAACCTGTTTTGACTCACGATTCTTCCAGTTTCGTAAATCTTATCGTCGATTTTAGTCGTGTAATTGTATTCTCCCATTTGATCATATTGAATATCCAATAATCTAGTAGAGGGAAATTGATTATTGATATCCTTAGCTATACTATTTTGAGTAGATTTTGTGGAATCTGTAGATTGAGCATAAGATGCAACATTAGAGATTAAGAAACTGACAAAAAGAGACAGCATTACAACTTTGATGGATATGTTCATTTTTATGAAGTGTTTAATATGAATGATTTACTAGTAGAGACAAAGGAAATTTTAAATGAGTATTTCGGCATCACAAAAAGGAATAAAATGGACATATTTGAGGTTAAAAAGGACACTCCCCATTATTACTCTTAAATATCATTTCGAATACTTCATTCGCCCATTTGTCCATTTTAACCTAAACATTAAGTTCTACTAAATAGGAGATTTTTATCTTTACACCATGGTTAAAAACAAACTTCCCTTAGGTGTATTCGTTTGTATTGGCCTCGCATTATTGGGAGTGGTACTCAAGAGCGTATCAGGATCCTCTGATTTGGCTTGGATAGAAGTATTTAAATCCATTCTTTATATGTGGGGATATAGTAGTATTTGCCTTGCAATCTATAATAGACTAGTTAAATGGATTGTATCCAAAATTCAATTTCGTTATTTATCTAGTATAGCCAGTATATTGATAGTTGGTACTTTAATTTACCCTTATTACTATCTTTTCTATTTTATTACCACACTAGATAAAGGATCTTGGATATCAAGTGAAAACAACTGGTATAGTGTAATGTTGGCAAGAGGTGTAACCATTAGTGCACTTATGTTTTTTGTAGTGTATTATCTTCAATTATTGCAAGATAAGCAAAAGAAAATACTAGAAATTGAACAATTGAAACAGGCCCAACTAGAAGCTAATT
>QFOI01000339.1 GCA_003241175.1 Pseudopedobacter saltans | reverse complement strand
CCAAAATTTTCTTAAGCATAAAATTGATTTAATGTAGGTGATTTCTTTTGCCAAATATAAAACAATAGCAGATTAAAAAATCCAACCCTTTCGGATTGGATTTTTATTTGACCTTATCCTAACGCACTCCAAAGGAGAAGGACAGGAAAAACATTTTAAACTTACTTATTTTTTTCTTCCGTGTTTGTCGTTGTGGATTTTTCAGGACGCATCTGTGGGAAGAACAATACGTCTTGTATAGAAGGTTGATTAGTCAGCAACATAACCAAGCGGTCAATACCAATACCGATACCGGAAGTTGGTGGCATCCCGTATTCCAACGCACGCAAAAAGTCCTGATCGATAAACATAGCTTCGTCGTCACCTCTTTCCAAAAGTTGCACCTGCTCTTCAAAACGTTCACGTTGGTCAATTGGATCATTCAACTCGCTATACGCATTAGCCAATTCCTTACCATTGATCATTAACTCAAAGCGTTCTACCAATCCCGGCTTGCTGCGATGTTTTTTAGTCAATGGGCTCATCTCAACCGGATAGTCGATGATGAATGTAGGTTGGATATATTTTGGTTCGGAAGTTTCTCCGAAAATTTCGTCTACTAATTTCCCTTTTCCAATATTGCCAGGAACTGCAATATTTAATTGTTTGCATACTTCACGCAAACCGTCTTCATCTTTTTCGCTGATGTCAATACCAGTATTTTCCTTGATGGCATCAAAAATAGGAACACGACGGAATGGCGCTTTGAAACTGATGATTTTATCCCCAACTGGAACATCTGTCGTACCATGAACAGCAATTGTCAAACGTTCAAACAACTGCTCTGTTATCTCCATCATCCAAAAATAATCTTTGTAGGCTGTGTACCATTCCAATACGGTAAATTCCGGATTGTGCGTGCGGTCCATACCTTCGTTACGGAAGTTGCGGCTGAACTCATACACCCAATCAAAACCACCAACAATCAATCTTTTGAGATACAATTCGTTGGCAATACGTAGGTACAAAGGAATGTCCAAAGCGTTATGGTGCGTGACGAACGGGCGAGCCGCCGCACCACCTGGAATGGCTTGCAACACGGGCGTATCCACTTCTAACGCACCTTTTTCATTTAAAAATTCACGGATTGTATTGACGATTTTTGTTCTCTTGACGAATGCATCTTTTGTGGCAGGATTGACAATTAAGTCCACATAACGCTGACGATAGCGAAACTCAGGATCTGTCACCGCATCGAAAACATTACCTTCTTCGTCACGTTTTACGACAGGCAAAGGTTTCAACGACTTACCTAGTAAAGTTAATGTACGTGTATGGATGGAAGTTTCTCCTGTTCTGGTAATGAATACAAATCCCGTAACCCCAATGAAATCGCCCAAATCCAATGTCTTAACAACATTTGTCCAAAATGATTTGTCTTCTTCTGGGCAAAGATCATCACGTTTCACATATAGTTGAATAATGCCTTTACTGTCTTGTATCTTGATGAAAAAAACCTTTCCTTTATCATTGATGCTTACAATACGTCCCGCAACGCATACATTGGCGAATGCTTCTTGATTTTCTTCTGAAAACTCCTTTTTGATATCCGCAGAATAATGGGAAACAGGAAACAATGCTGCTGGATACGGATCATACCCCAGTTCACGCAATTTGTCCAATTTTTCCCTACGGATAATTTCTTGTTCGGATAATTGTTGACTCATTATCTTTTGTATAGATTTTTGGACTGCAAAAGTAAAGAATAATGTGCATTAAGGCGAAATCCAATATAGATGAATTAGTTCTCCTAAAAAATGTGGATTAACTTATTATCCAAACAAGCTTTCCTCTTATTTTTGCCAAAATAATAATGACTTATGAGATTTTTTTTGTTTTTACTGGCATTCTTGGGCGCCGTTGAAACTCAAGCCCAGTTCGGATACACACCTTCCATGAATATCCAAACACCTAGAGGCAATGTAACCATACCGGGATCATATCATTACGCTCCTGTGTTTTATGGTTCTCAAGGCATAGCATTAAAAAAATACGACTATACGATCATTCTAAAAAACGACAGTACCATAACAGGTAAGGGGAAAATTAAAGTAAAAAAAGGAATTAGTTCGTTAACCATCAAAACCGCCAATGGCGAAAATAGAACTTACACTCCTTCTGAAACCAAAGAAATCTTTACAGTTTCATTATATGGTCAAAAAATTAGTGGTACTCCTTATTTTAGTGATTCCTGCTGGCTATTCAAAACACGCGGTGGCAAAATCAGCCAATATGCCATCGCCCCAGAAATTGGAACTGATTACTACAGTGCAATACAAAAGGGAGATGGACGCATTTTTCCCTTGACGAAAGAGCATCTTATTTCATTAGTGAACGAAAACCCCGAAGCACTTAAAAAGGCTGAAAAAGGCAAACTAGACAAATCTATCGAAATATATAATGAACATTAGCATCAACAACAAGAAAGCCGTTCAGAATGTGAACGGCTTTGTTTTATTTATTTTTAATGATGGATTTTTTGAACAGTCGTTCCCAACCTGCTTTGCCAAGAACTAGTGTTTTTTGTGTATAGGCAGCGCCATTAGGGTTAATGTCAAAAGCTATGTTCTTAGTCCCTGCGAAATTTCCCATTTTCATTGGAACAATACGCGTTTTGCCTACAAAAAACTCATTGTTTTGAAAATTATCAAAAAGCCCCAGCACATAGTTATACACGTCCTTTTCTTCACCAATTGAACTAAAAGTGAATTCACCCTTTCCGTTGTTATCGGTTGTATAATTCAATATTTCCGTAGTATCGCCGAGTCTGTACAGTCTATATTCACTTGAGACGATACCTCCTACAATACCAAGAGGGCTATTGGTTCCGATTAATTTTGCAGTCTTCTTGTCTTCATCAGCTCTGATTTCTTCCTTGGAACGGCCAACTTTTAATTGTGCAGTCGATGTTATTGTGAACAATGTTGCGACACATAACAAAACGACAAAGGTTAGTTTTTTCATATTCAAGTTTTGATTTTAGAAATAATGTTTATGCTAAGAAACAAAACAAGTGCCAATAAACCAAAAATCTATCTTCCTGCCAAACCTAAACTATTATAGGCACGATCCATTTCATCTTGCCATGGATTTGGCCTTACCTTTCCACGGATATCCGGTGTCTCATACTTGACAAGTTTGTTGTTCCAGAAGTACAACCAATAATCACGATCCTCACCACCCATCGTAACATAATAGTATTCTTGTACTTCCATGGTACCATTGGGATATTGCTTGGCACCCAAAATCTTATAAGGAGGACGTTTCAGTTTAGCCGAAACTTCTTCTTTGCTCATCCCTATTTGTACTTGTGAAAAATCGAAAGATTTGGTAGTAGCACAAGAGGCAAGCAATACAAGTCCGATCAATGCGAGTAAAATTTTTCTTTTCATAAATGTTGTTTTAATATGAAAAGCCAAAACCGTACTGAAAATCAATCCAATACAAAGATATCGGTCGTGCTAGATTTTTATTCGGTTAAATTTATTTACAAAAGACCATCCAATATTGGACAGTCTTTTGTAAAAGGTTACCAATTAAGATTTTGTTTCAGGATTGGAGTTAGATCAATATCTACTTGTGGTATTGGGAAATAATAATCGCGGTCCGCCTTAAAAACACGGATATCACCTACTGTAATGTTATTACCCATCAACGTTAGAGCACCAGTACTCGCATTGACAGTTCCCGGACGAACACCATATACAGATCCATTCATCTTTGTTTCGGCGATTTTCCAGCGCTTCATGTCAAACCATCTCAGTCCTTCAAAAGCCAGTTCCACACGTCTCTCATGCCTTACTTGACTGCGCATAGTGACTTGGTCGCTCGCAACAATTGGAGGAAGATTAACGCCAGGTCTTTGGCGTACTTGATTGATTAAGCTAGCAGCCTCTCCGAGGTTCTGGTTCAATTCTATCAAAGCTTCTGCTTTGGTCAACAACACCTCAGGGTAGCGCATAACTATGAAGTTCAAACCCTGTACATCACTTCCTGGATCATGTAACAAATCCGCCAAAGGCGCACAATATTTACGTAAGCAATAGCCCGTCTTAGAGCGATTACCATTGCTAGAGTTGTAAAACTCATCTCCTCCCGCAGTCGATATGCTGTTAAAATACCTCGTATTCCACCACATACCGGGATATATTATAGAATAGGAAAGGCGAGGATCTCTATTAAAATACGGATTATTAGAATTATAAGAAGGGTCATTTTTGATTGGCAGCCCATTTGTTGTTTCATATTCATCC
>QFOI01000338.1 GCA_003241175.1 Pseudopedobacter saltans | reverse complement strand
AAGAAAGAGCTGATGCAGTCGCTGCAGCTGTACAGAAACTTGGTGTTAGTGCTACACAGTTGACAGGTGCTAAAGGTTATGGTCCTGAACACCCAGTTGGCGACAACGAAACGCCAGAAGGAAAAGCAGTTAACAGACGTGTTTCCGTTAACGTAAAAGCTAAATAGTTTTAAGATATATTTTATAAGGAAAAGGCAGCCAATTGGCTGCTTTTTTTTGCACCATGACATATTGACCATATTGTTAATATTTATATTGAAATAGATAAATTAAAAAGACAATTTTGCTTGCTTTCAAGGAATGGAATTATCTTTGCTATCTCAAATTCATATAAAAAAAGGAAACATATGGCAAAGGAATTTACTGATGCAAATTTTCAGAGCGAAGTTCTTGATAATGACAAATTAACCGTAGTTGATTTCTGGGCAGAATGGTGTGGCCCTTGCCGCGCAATCGGACCAGTCATCGAAGAATTGGCTTCTGAATATGCAGACAAAGTTGCAGTCGGAAAAGTGAACGTAGACAATAATCCAAATGTTAGTGTGAATTATGGTATCACTTCTATCCCTGCTATCCTTTTCATCAAAGGTGGCCAAGTGGTAGACAAACAAATTGGAGCCGTTCCTAAATCCGTTTTAGAAAAGAAGATTCAGGCACATCTTTAATGATTTGATGTGTTAAACATAAAGCGCCGCCCAATGGGCGGCGCTTTATGTTTGGGCAAAAAACGGTAATTTTAAACAATGAAAGAAATCGTATTGATAACCGGAGCGAATGGTTTGGTTGCCAAGCATTTGGCGCAACGCTTGACTGTTCAATATGATGTTCGTTTATTGACTCGCTATCCCAACAAAGTGAATGAATATAAATGGGATGTAACAACCAAAACAATTGATCCAAAAGCATTAGAAAATGTTTCGCATGTGATCCATTTGGCCGGTGCCAATATTTTTGAAAAAAGATGGACAGCTAAACGTAAACAAGAGATCATTTCCAGCCGTGTAGATTCTGCTCATTTGATTTTAGATGCATTGAAGCAAAAACAACAGAAAATAAAAACTTTTGTTTCTGCTTCTGCTATTGGTTTTTATGGTGCAGTGACAACCGATACAATATTTACAGAAAATGATGCTAAAGGTGACGACTTTTTGAGTGATGTGGTTGATCTATGGGAAAATGCAGCTAATAATTTCGATATCCAAAATATGGCTTCGAGAGTTGTAAAAATCCGAACGGCTGTGGTCTTTGCCGATAAGAATTCCGCTTTACAAAAAATGGAACAACCAATTAAAAATTATATTGGCGCTACATTGGGTTCGGGAAAACAATATATGCCCTGGATTCATATAGATGATTTGTGTTCCATTTACGAGTGCGCCTTACAGGATTCCAATATGGTAGGTGTTTACAATGCCGTAGCTCCCCAACATATTACGAATAAGGAATTGACCCAACTGATAGCTAAAAAACTCAAAAAACCACTTTGGTTACCTCCGGTTCCTTCTTTGATTCTTCGTCTCGCATTTGGCGAGTCAGTTTGCATGCTTTTGGAAGGTTCACGTGTTTCTTGTGAGAAATTACAAAAGGAAGGATTTCATTTTCAATACAATGATATTGAAACATTTGCGTAAAATTTATTTGTTTTTTAAATACATTTGGTTCAATATTTAATTTATGTTCAACGAGGAAAAAAATCCCCTAGCCCGATTGATAACACTAGCTGTTTGTATTCTATGTTTTTCATTTAATGCTAAATCTCAGATTCCAGCAAAAAAATATCCCAGTTTGTTATGGGAAATAACCGGAAATGGTTTAAGTAAACCTTCCTATCTATTTGGGACTATGCATGTTAGCAGTAAGTTGGTATTTAATCTACCAGATTCTTTTTATTATGGAATCAAACAGGCACAGGTGGTAGCATTGGAGAACAATCCTGAGTTGTGGCAGGAAGAGATGGACAAATATAATTTTAGCAACTTGGGGGACATGGGGTTTGGTGGTATGGACAATGTTTCTACGAATGAATATCTCAATATTTCGGATCTCCAATTTAAGCCATTTACCAAAAAGCTTGCTTGGGCGGTAAGCAGCACTCCTATTGTACTCAACAGTCTATTATATCGCAGCTACGGTATGACTTCCAATGATTTTGAGGAGGATACTTATCTTGATATGTATATCTATCAGATAGGTAAAAAATTACAAAAAAAGATTACTGGAGTCGAGGATTTCAAGAAAAGCATGCAGATGACTACGGAGGCCTCTATTGACATGATGACGGAGCAAAACAAAAAGAGTCGAAGCTACAGTATGGATGAGGATTTCAGTTTTAGTAAATTAAGTGAGGCCTACAGAACCGGAAATCTAGACTGGTTAGACACAATCAATAAGGTTAATAGCAGAAGTGATGCCTACGATGAGAAATTTCTGTATTTAAGAAATGACATTCAGGCCAACTCAATAGATTGTATTATCAAAAGCGGAACTTCTTTGTTTGTTGGTGTCGGTGCAGCTCATCTTCCGGGACAGCGCGGAGTGATCGAACAATTGAGAAGAAAAGGATACACATTACGTCCTGTTAGTTGGGGTGAACGCAGCAGTACGGAAAAAGATAGAATAGACAATATTCGTATTCCGGTCAATTTTAGTATGCAAACGGCTCCAGATAATTTTTACACTGTAAAAACACCAGGAAAACTGTTTGCTTCAAAAAATAGAGCGACCAATATCTTCGGTTTGCAATCGCAATTTGCAGATATGGGAAATGGTAGTTATTACGTGGTGACGCGTGTGCAAACCAATGCGGCTATCATGGGATTCAGCAACAAGCAGGTGGAGCAAAAGTTGGATAGTCTTTTGTATGAAAATGTTCCCGGAAAAATCATTTCAAAGGTTGCCGTTACTAATAATGGTTATCGTGGCATTGATGTAACGAACAAGACTAGACGAGGTGACGTACAACGTTTTCGTATATACATTACACCTTTTGAGGTTGTCATGTTTAAGATGAGCGGTGTTGGTGATTATATAACTAAGGGTACGGAAGCGGATATTTTTTTTAATAGTATTGCATTAAAACCACTCAAAAACAATGCCTGGTCCAACTATACACCTACTGTTGGAGGTTTTACCATAAGCCTTCCTGGCGAACCAGTACAGTTCATATCTAAGAACAATACGATTTTTGGTATTGCTGATTCTTCCGAAAATGTCCAATATGCAATCGTAAGAAACGATATAAACAACTACGGATTTGTTGGTGAGGATACTGTAGACTTAAATCTTTTGCATGAGAGTTTTAGAAATTCTGACTTTATCACTAAAACTGTACAATCACAAAAAACTTTCTTGAATGGTTATCCCATTATGGATGCCCAATATCAGGATAAAACAAACAATACCTATCAATGCAGGTACATTGTACAAGGACCTCATTATTACGCTTTGATTGCTCATTATGCAAAACCAAGCAAAAAGGTAGAAGGTTTTTTCAATTCATTTAAATTGAAACCACTTGTTATGGGAAATGAACAAACCTATTCAGATTCTAGTTTGTCTTTTTCGGTCAAGACGACCTATTTCCCTAAAGACCAATTGAAGGATAATGATCTTTTACAAACTATCATGAACAAGTATAAGCAGATGGCCGTAAAATTGGATGACAAGGAATATGATACCAGTCGACAAAACATCAAGATTTGGGAAGGAGTTTTTGAATCCAAAAGTTATCATAATGATACAACTGGCGAGAATATTTTAGTTACATACAGTACACCTGCGCGGTATTATTTTGATAAAGACAGCATTAGTTTTAAACGCACTGTCTATGGCGACAAAAAAATGGAAGATTCCTCTTGGATTGTTAGGGAAAAGAAAATAGACTCCTTACCCAATAATGTCTACACAAGATCAACTATTTACACATCCAAAAACAGTTCACGTACATTGTTGACAAAGGTTTTTTACAAAAATGGAGTAACGCATACACTCATGAGTGAAAGCGATACGTTAGGTTCTCACAGTTCTTTTGTCAGTCATTTTTTTGTTTCGTTTGCGCCGATATACGAACCTGATCCAGTTGCATTTGAACCATTCCAAAAGAAGTCAAAAATATTTTTCCAAGATTACTTTAGCCCAGATTCGGTTGTGCACAAGCGGGCTTTGCGCTTTCTGCAAACCATTAATTTGGATAAAGATGATTTTTCAGACATCAAAAAAGCGATTGCGCAGCTTTCCTGGAAAAAGGATAAAAAATACATGACGAAAAAAGCGCTTTGGTTATCTAAAATAGGAACG
>QFOI01000337.1 GCA_003241175.1 Pseudopedobacter saltans | reverse complement strand
TAATATCTTGTGCCTGAAGTATGTGGTCATATATGTCTTTGAAGTAGCGTTCTGTATTTTTGTCAATAAGCGTATTACTTGTCTTGAGTAGATTACTGATAATCTCACGCACAGGTATAATGTTTCTGCGAAGAAGTGTAAGATCTTTGCGGACATTTATCATGTTAGCGACAGAGAAACTGTAGTTTTTGGACAAAATCATTTCATCCTCGTATCCTTCAATCCGATCACCGTACTCGTCAATAATCGCAGAATAATCATCTACAATCGCATCCAATATGGAATAATACAGAAAATCGGCCCCCTTCATTCGAATACGACTCTGCGTAGTCTTTAAATTCTCTCTTATACTTGAAAAAGCATCGTAATTTGGCTCTTCTTGGAAAGTAATCACAAAACCCGGCCCGAGCACAATACTGACTTGTTCTTTGTCCAGCCTATCCGTCTGTCCATCAATACGTAGCATGTTTAACAAACAAAAAATGATATTGTCCTGCTCGTCCATCTTAGGCCGCTGTCCTCGGCTCAGGATATCCAATTCGAGCAAATAGTGGATATGGTAATGCAGACATAGTTTGTGTACCTCTTCTTTGTCTAATGCAGAGATATTGATCCAGGTAACATTGGCATTATCCCTAAATGGAAAGCACTCTTCCAGAGTATCCGTTTGGTACTCATGAATATCATGTTCGTTGTAATCGACAATGGTAATATCTTTCATAGCTTGGAAACTCCATTAATTGTACAATAATAACCAAACTAATTTAAGCGAAAGTTTTTATTATTGGTTCAAAACATCAATAGCAAAAACAATAAACATGCTACTCGCTGAGCATTACTGAACCATTTTTTGCGCATGATACCAAATACGAACGGCCCTTATCTGTGTATAGGTAAATTCATCTTCAAATGCAGCTTTTATTTCAGAGGAGGGAATATTGTCGGAATGGTGTGCCAAATAACTACTTAATCGTTTGCAAACCTCTTCTTCGGCAAAAACTGTAACATCAATCTCACCAGTCGGCAAAAACTGCATCAGATGTGTTTCGATTGTACCAACGACCAAACCCCTTTCGGTCGCAATTTCCTCAATAGACTTACCAGACTTGAACATCTCCAAGCTAATTGCGCGCGTGTCCTCTTTTGTCGATTTGGCTTGTATAGGTTTTGCTGTATTGATATTGATCGCATTGACACCTTCCAATATGGCGTTAACAGGCTGTTGATCTTTTAATCCCTTTACAAGCAAGATCGCTTGCTGTATCTGTTTATTTTTTTGTTCAAATAAAGTCAATATAAGCTTTAGTTCCTTTTGGAGTTTAGTTGTACGTTTTTTTACTTTAGCTAGATTTACCAAATCCTGAAGGGGTTGCATTACTTTTTTGTCCAATTCCGACGTAAACCAAGTACCCGCAGAATTGGTTCTTTCATATAGCTGCGCATATTGGTCGTTAACACCCGCGGGAAGATTAATCTCCAGAAAACGAGCAAATTTTATAGCCACATCATATTGCTCTTCTACCGATTCGACAATTTTCCTAAATCGTACAATAAAACGCTCTTTGTCTTCCACATTTTTAGCATCAAAGTCCTGCAAAAAATCTCTTATTTTTTCACGCAACTTGTACCAATCAAAAATACGCATCGTCCATTCTCCCATGTAATCCTTTTGCGCAGCGGCAAGTATATCATTTGTATTCCCTTCTAATTGACGTTGCTCTTGCACAAAATCAACCACTCTCTGATCCGTGTTGATACTAGAACCGTTAATTCTAGAACGTAATACCAACCCATCCAAACCTGTCAATCTGCTCAATGCAACATAAACTTGTCCGGGCGCAAATGCTTGTCCAGCATCAATTACAGCTTTTTCAAATGTCAAACCCTGGCTTTTGTGTATGGTAATTGCCCAAGCCAACCGAATAGGATATTGTTCAAATGTCCCTAGTTCCTCTTCGTCAATTTTGTCTTCAACAGTATCATAGTTGTACCGGATATTGCTCCACTTTTCCAGAGGGAGATCCAATAATTCTTTTTCCTCCTTAAAACGGATTTTAATACTGCTAATTCCTATTTGCGCAATCGTCCCAATCTTGCCATTATAGTAGCGACGCTTTTCGCCTTTGTCATTTTTAATGAACATGATCTGTGCGTCTTCTTTCAGTTCCAGAACTTTAGCGGCAGGAAAAGATTTCTCTGGAAAATCATCTTTTACAATGGCTTCAAAACGAAAAAGTTTACCAGGGAGGTTATCCAATTCTGTTTGATTAATACGATCTGCAATGTAATTATGCGAACTTAATGTAATATACTCATCGTCTTTTTTAGGTTCAAAATGGGGATCTAGAAAACCATTCAACAATTCAATATCCTCATTGTCACATTGATTGTTTCGGATATTATTAAGCAAACGGATAAAATGATCGTCTTTTTGTCTATAGATCTTTTCCAATTCAACAACAATAGGCTTTGAAGATTGCAAAACTCTTGAAGAAAAGAAAAAAGCAGTTGGATAAAGTTCCTGCAGCAAAAACAATTCATCATTTTTTACGACGGGAGGCAACTGGAAAAGATCCCCAATAAACAACATCTGCACACCACCGAAAGGAAGGTCCGGACTCCGCCTGACAGCACGCAAGACATCATCCATCGCATCCAAAAGATCAGCCCTAACCATAGAAACCTCATCCAATATGATTAAATCCAATTCACGTATCAAATCCAATTTACTACGGTTAAACCTCAATTTGGACAAAAGACGACTCTTGTTATAAACAGCACTATTTTCCGGATTTCCCCAATCTGACTGTGCATTAGGAGAATACAATCCAAACGGTAATTGGAAAAAAGAGTGGATCGTTACGCCACCCGCATTGATAGCGGCAACACCGGTTGGTGCCAAGACTACCATGTTTTTATAACAGTAATCCTTAATATATTTCAAAAAAGTAGTCTTGCCCGTACCGGCTTTTCCAGTCAAAAAAACATTTTTTCCAGTTTGATTGACAAAAGCCGCCGCCAACATAAAACGCTCATTCCTATCCAATCCATTCATATTGGCAAGGTAAGTAATATTGGAAATTTGAACGTATAAAAGCCAGAAAGCCGAACTAGTTTAGTTCGGCTTTCTTATAAAAAACATGAGTTAAAAACTAATCTTCTTTCAAATCGAAATCTTCCAAGAACTTGGTAGTAAAATCTCCTGAGCGGAATTTTTCATCTTGCATCAATTGAAGATCAAATGGAATAGTCGTTTTGATACCTTCAATGACATATTCGCTTAATGCGCGATACATTGTATCCAATGCCTCTTCACGAGTTTGCGCCACAGCAATTAGCTTGCCGATCATAGAATCGTAGTAGGGCGGTATTGTATATCCAGCATAACAATGACTGTCTACACGTACACCATGTCCACCTGGCGTATGCAAAACGGTAATTTTACCTGGAGACGGACGAAAATCGTGGAACGGATCTTCTGCATTGATACGGCATTCTATGGCGTGACGTTGAGGATAATAGTTTTTCCCGGATATTTTATCCCCGGCAGCTATTTTGATTTGTTCTTTAATCAAATCGAAACCTGTTACTTCTTCGGTTACGCAATGTTCCACCTGAATACGCGTATTCATTTCCATGAAATAGAAATTGCGATGCTTGTCCACCAAAAATTCCAATGTACCTACGCCTTCGTAATTGATGGCAGTAACCGCTTTGATAGCTGCCTCACCCATTTTTTCACGCAGTTCTGGTGTCATAAATGGAGAAGGGGATTCTTCTACCAATTTCTGGTGGCGACGTTGGATAGAACAGTCTCTTTCGCTTAGATGAGATGCGTTACCATATTGGTCTCCAGCAACTTGTATTTCTATGTGGCGAGGTTCTTCTACAAATTTTTCCATGTAGACACCGCCATTGTTAAACGCAGCAAGTGCTTCACGTTGAGCCGTTTCCAGATTGATTTCCAAGTCTTCTTCTTTCCATACCTCACGCATCCCTTTACCACCACCACCTGCGGTAGCTTTCAATATGATGGGATAGCCTATTTTCTTGGCAAGGGATTTCGCTTCTTCAACACTCGATATCAGTCCTTCACTACCGGGAATGCAAGGAACGCCGGCTTTTATCATCGTGTCTTTTGCAGTGATTTTGTCACCCATTAGGCTAATCTGCTCTGCAGTCGGCCCGATAAACTTGATATTGTGTTCAGAACAGATCTGGGAAAATTTGGCATTTTCTGCCAAAAAACCATAACCCGGATGTATGGCATCTGCATTCGTTATTTCTGCGGCAGCAATGATG
>QFOI01000336.1 GCA_003241175.1 Pseudopedobacter saltans | reverse complement strand
TTTTTAAAAAAATTATTTATGAGTTTTTTTTTGCTGTATATAAGATGCTGCTGTATAATTCAACAACCAACCAAACCAACCGTATATTGCCGAAAGAGAATATGTTCTATATCCAGAAATATCGTTTATTTCTTTGTATGTCCCATCAGAACTATACATACTTAGTTTATTGCCAGCCAATCCATTGTCAATTTTATCTTTATTATGAATTAAATTAACACCTCCGTAGTTAATCAATTTCATTAAACCATTGTAATAGTATTTAGTAATCTTACCTAGCAATACACTACTATCTACCTCTGAATCATACCGAATAATCTCGAGCACAGAGGTGTCTGTATTATTCATACAATCTATTACAACCTTAATTTTTTTCCCATCTATATTTTTTGATTCAAACTTTATTTTGTTAAACAGTGATGTATCTTTTTCTTTCGAATAGTTGATAATGTAATTATCAAGAAAACAAATAGTGTCTACAATAAAAGGACTATCCATACTTATTGAATTATTCTCAATACCAAAATCCCATCTAGTTATCCTAATAAGTGGTGTACGTTCTTTGCTATCAATTAAAGAAAAATAGTACGGATAAGAAGAGCTACCTTTTATTATTAAGGATTTTAAATCATAAACGCCACTATACTGAATATCATCTTCATAAGGATCGTTAGACGATTCCGATAAGAATGCCATTAAGAAATACTCTTGATTACGGAGGAGCATTCTTTTTCCACATACAATTAAATCCAGTTTCCCATCAAAATTAAAATCTACCTTTTGCCATTTATAAACATCAAGATTAAGCAAACTATCCTGTAAAGACTTATTTAAATTATAAGAACCAAACCATTCTCTACCATCAATTAACTGAAATGATTTCCAAGATAAATCTTCCTCGTTGTCTTTATTAAAAAAATTATATACAAATTTCACCACATCTTTGTCTGACGAAAGGTTTTCAACTTTTTTTTGAGCCAAAGAAAAACTCAAAAGAAAAAAAGAAAATATAGTTAAGGTTAGTTTCATATTAATATTATCGGATTTATCAAACCTTATCAAAAAGTATCTCCAAATCTCTTTCGTTCAAGACGTCTTTGTTGGATTGACTGATTCGTGTAATCTAGCAACCATCCAAACCACTGATATATTGCTTCTAAAGTATATGTTCCACCAGCAGAATAGTCCGTTACTTTTTTCTTAGTACCATCTGCATAGTTTACATCCAATATAAAAGTCTGAGGCGTGTTGACATTTGCCTGAAATTGATCTGGCAAATTTTTAAATCCACTATAGTTAATTGTGGACAGTAACTGCGCATAAATATCCATGGTAATTTTACCATTGGCAACAGTACTGTCACCAGGCTTGTTATAAACTACAACTCTAAAAGGAGAAGACGTTCCCTTATCCAAATCCGAAAGTTCTACTATTGTTCTTTGCCCATCAAAATTTAGGGATTCAAATTTTACATCTTTAAAAATTGCTGAGTCTGGGTGTGAGTTATAGTTAACAAGGTATTCCTGTGCAAAACCAATTGTATCAATGGAATAAGGATTCCCATTAGACGATTGGTTGTTGATATCCGGAAACCACTTTACTAAGCGTAAACCAGGTACTGCTATTTTAGGAAACATCAGTAACGAAAAATAATACGGATAATTTTGATACTCTTCCGGAACAACAGGCACCCATTTATATCCACCATTTGAATCAGACAGAAAAATCGACATCGAATAAACGACATTACCTCCTATTATTTTTTTGCCGGCTACAACCAGGTCTTCTTTTTTATCAAAGTTAAAATCAGCCGTTTGCCATTTATGGGCGGGTTGTTTCGATATGCTGTCTATTATATTTTGACTTAAATTGTAAAGACCTTTCCACTCATCGCCATCCACTAATTGAAAATTTTTCCAACTATAGTCTGGATTATCCGATTTAAGAAAATAATCTTTTACAAACTTGACTGCGTCTTCATCCGAATGTAATTTTTCTACTTGTTTCTGTGCAAGTAAAATTGAACTGGAAAAGCTGAAAATGACTATTAAAAGCTTACGTATCATCTTAATTTTTGCTTTTATTTATTTTTTTCTGAAAATACATGAAACTGACATAATTTCCCAGGTCTTTCATCCAAGTGCAGATTGCATCAAATGTATATCGATTTCGAGCCGCGAAACTACTTAACGAAACTTCTCTTCCATTTAAAAATTTAATGTCAGCATAATATTTATCCATAATATTTCCCGTTAAACTATTCTCTAAGTCTGAAGGTGAAAAGCAATAATTGACTAATTCATCCAGCAAAACATAAACATCTGGATAAATTATGCCTTTTATTTTTTGCCAGCTATTATTGATTAAATAACTCATATTTATTTCCCCTGCAGCAATGGAATCCATTTCGGAAAGAGATATCTTACTGTAGAGTCCCGCATCTCTGTTTATACGAAAATCAACTGTCGTAATCCATTCATTCAAAGGTTGAGAATTATAGTTAATATAGAATTTACCGAAGCTAAATACTGAATCTTGCGTAAATGGTAAAGTCGAATTCATGGCCACATTAGGAGCCCAATCAATTAAACGCAAAACAGTCTTTTTTTTGCTGCCACCAAAAATCAATTCACTTAAATATATCGGATAGTTTTCCTGATCTGAAACTTTTAAGCGCTTAAGCATGTATTGTCCATTTATGTCAGATTGAAACACAAAAACATCATATTCTCTATCTGGTTGATTTTTATATTCAAAATAACCGCTTATGATTAGATCCTCTTTTTTGTCATTGTTCAGATCCGTTTTTACCCAACCAATATATTTCAAATTATTCTGTAAAGAATCCTCTAGATGCTTACCTATATTGTATATACCTTTCCATTCATCTCCCGTAACTAGCTTAAAATATTTCCAATGATCCGTATCATCAAAATCGTGAAAATAACTTTTTGCGAATTTTACAACATCTGCGTCTGACTTTAGTTTTTCTACTTTCTTTTGAGCAAATCCATTGCTAAATAATCCTATTAAAAAAAGGATCACCGGAACAACTCGTATAAAAAAACGCTCAGTCAAAAGATTCAATTTTATAGTTTATTAAAAAAACTTTCCAATAATTCCAAGTCTTTAATGCCTGGGCTTTTCTCAAAACGACTATTAAGATCCAATGCATCAAGATCGTTTGCTATTGGCAGCAAACCAAACTTTTCTATTTGTTCAAAGTCATCCGGGGAAATGCCGCCACTTAAGAAAAATGGTTTTCCTACTAATATATCCTTTATAGTATTCCAGTCAAATTTTTCACCAGTTCCTCCATATTGTATACTAGGCGTATCGAACAAAAACATATCAACAAAAGCATCATATTGACGAATATTTTCCAACAATCCATCTAGACTCTTCACCTGAAATGCTTTAACAACTTTCACTTTTTTCCGAACAGTTGAGCAATATTCAGGTGTTTCGTCTCCATGTAGTTGCACTATATCCAAACCAGCTGAATCTATTATCTCCAACAAACTATCCAATGGTTCGTTCACAAACACGCCAACTTTTTTAATATTGCCACCAATCTTTTTGATATCTGATTTGCTCAAATGCGCCAGCACATAACGAGGCGATTTGGAATAAAAAATGAAACCGGCGTAATGCACTCCCATTTTTTCCAATGCTTCGACTTGCTTTATTTGCGTCATCCCGCAAACCTTAATTTTCATTTGTCAGCTGTTTTAATGCATGGTAATAATCTTTGAAAGCATTGGCGGGATCAGTGGTTTTCATAAAATGCTCCCCCATCAAAAAACCCGTAAAACCAGCATCCATCAACTCTTTGACCGTTTCTGGATCACTAATTCCACTTTCCGCAATAGCAGGTTTGTCTTTTGGCAATCTATCCAATAGGCGAATGGAATTTTGAATATCTACTTCAAAAGTTTTTAGATTTCTATTGTTGATACCAACTAAATCTACTTTTTCGTAAACGTGTCCCAATTCTTCTTCCGAATATAGTTCCAACAACACTTCCAAGTTCAATGCATGCGCATAATCTGTAAATCTTACAACTTCCTCAGGAGTCAAACAAGCTGCGATCAACAATATAAGATCCGCACCAATGGCTTTTGCTTCCAGTATCTGATATTCGTTAACAATGAAATCCTTTCTCAGTATTGGAATTTCATTGACACGAGCCGTGATTAAATCTTCATTTTTCCCACCAAAAAAATCTGTATCCGTCAAAACGGACAAACAAGCCGAACCATTTTCGGTATATCCTTTTGTGACTTCCACAACATCCGCATTGCTATTAATAACGCCTTTTGA
>QFOI01000335.1 GCA_003241175.1 Pseudopedobacter saltans | reverse complement strand
CACATTCCCGTTTATTACATTCACTTTCATTGATCGAGTTTCTGACGAGCAAGGGGTTAAAATACTCAATAAATTCTTAACTACTGTACGCAAATCAATTAAGGATTTCAACTATATATGGGTTGCGGAACGACAAAACAAAAACGAGAAAAACAAAGGCAACATTCATTTTCATTTGATCTCAAACAAGCCGTTAAATATCCTACGTTACAACTATCTGTGGACTATATGCCAAATGAATGAGGGCTTAACACATGACAATTACACGATTTCCGATATACACAAAGAATATGCGGTTAACGGTAAAATTCAAAGACTAGCCAATCCTCTCAATACCAAGTGGGCAAAGAATTTAAACGGTATTGCAGCATATTTGACAAAGTACATTTCTAAGAACAAAGACGAATTTAATTGCTCTGTTTGGCATTGCTCGCGGGATGTATCAAAGCTGTGTACTTCTTCAGCTACAACAAAGGAAGTATTTGAAGAGATTGGAGATAAAACAAAGAACAATTTCACGTCCAAAAAGACGGGCAAATATTATGAGGTTAAGGACTACAAAACCGAATGGGCTTTAGTTCGCTCTATCTTGAATAAAAGCTACTATGATAAATTCATGATTGATTTACACTTAGTCAATACATGGATATTGAACGGACGAAAGGAAAAGGACATTCCAAACGTAAAGAATAAGGAATTTGTATTGTTCCATCTGTCGCAGAATTAATAAAAATTACACAAAACTAAATTTTAAGTTAACATAATGTATCTAGTTGTCAATCCTATTTGTAAAGTCGCAAACTATATGTTTTACTTCAACGTATCCCGTCCAACTGCTTCAAAGTATATGAAAATAGACCAATTGGCACACGGAAAACGGCAAATAACATTTCAAGATTTCTACAACATTTATCATGCGTTCCCGTCCAAAAAATTCAATCCGATATGGAAACAAGCGCAAAAAATGTAAAAAAATGGAAAGAAATGTAAAAAAGTAGCAAAAAATAGAAAACATACATTTTGCCATGCTTAAAACTTTGTGAAACGAAAAAGTAAAAAACAAAAATTTAAACATGGCAAAAATTAATTCAAATGTCGTTACGGGTTCTTTCGGTGCAAAGGTAACTTCTCGTATTGCTGCGGTATTTATTGAGTTTCGCAAAGATGGCGTCACTAGTGCTGCTTTGTTGGAAGCTTTGAAAGTTGCAAAATTGCAAGTAGACAAAAGCACGATTACGGGAACTACCGTTAAAATCTATCCACAGTCTGTTGTTGATCTCATGGAAATTTGCTCCAATTTTTCGGGCGCAATTATCGGTGAAAAAGTAGGTACAAAAGCCTTTATTGGTGGTACGATCAACCTAACGGAAAGCGGAGCGGAGCAACTGCAAAAAGATGAGTACTATAATGTACAATTGACGGGATTGCCTGAGGGCGTGGAAGCGGATTTGTATGCTATAGACACGTTTCACAATGCCGCATCTTTCTTGTCTTTCTCCCCTATTGATGTTCCCGCAAATGCTCCGAAATACATAGACGTTGCAAACGCATTGTTTATTGCAATTCCTTACGGAAAATTGAGAAGTTTGGAAGCTACGCACCAAAACCGCCAACATGTACGCTATGAAGCGGACGAGTTAGAACATATTGTAAAAATTGGCAATCCAATGACTTCAAACATGGAGGGAGTTTTGACAACGGGGCCAATCAATTATTACGTTCTGCCTATCGGTCAAATTCAAGAGGTTAAACTTGATCTTTTGGAAGATGGCAAAGCAATTCTTGTTAATCGTGTTTATAGTTAAAAAATTGTTTCATGGCAAGTTTATTCTCTTGGCTTGATGGAGCATTGACAGACGTTGCAAACTATACGGGGAGCGATAAGAACGAACTATTGGGCGGTATCATTCAAAGTGCCGTTAAGACTGCAGAAACGGGCAAAGCAACGGTCGTAACAAATGCGGGAACGGCTGTAATAAATAAGGTTACTCCTACCCTAACAAATCAAGGTTTGGGGCTTAATGTTACTACTGACGTAGGATTGCAGAAAAAAACGCTTTGGTATATCTGCGGGGCTATTGTTGCAGCCGTTTTGCTCGCTGTTTTTCTTCCAAAACTCTTTGTAAAAAAGAAAAAATATAGTTATGCTCGATAACTTGGATAATATAGTTTGTCAACTTCAAACGGTGCAAATAGTGTGGCTTTTTATTGCTGTTGTGGCTTTAGAAGCTCTTTTAATTCTTTCAGTACATAATTTAAAAAAATAATCGTATGGCAGGAAATTTTTATTTTGATAGTTATCAAAGTTCAAATCGTGGTTTTCCTCGTGCGCCTAGAGCGTATAATCAGAGGAATTATATTAATAGTCAACCTAGAAAAAAAAGCGGTGCAAGGTATTCCAATGATAAAAATGGAAATCCATGTGTAACGGGTTGGAATGCTAGCCGTTCCAATGGTTTGGTTTCTTTTCTGTGTGTTCCCTATAGAGGAACAAAAACACATGAAACAAGCGGAAAACCGTGGCAAAATTGGATGGTAAAAGTTCAACCCAAAATGGGAAAACAATTTATTGTTAGCGGTTTATTTAGTCCGCAAACAAAAAAAGTAATCATATCCGAATTAGGATTAGTATTAAATCCCAATATTCCGAATGGTGGTTATTGTGGTCGCTTTGGTGGTAATCGTAACAATCAAAATCGTAGATAATGCAAAAATTCGTGGATTTCGTAGAAAAGTCTTTAAAACCCGTCAAATACATTTCCCTTGTGGTTGGTGCTGTCGCTGCGGGATTGGCTGCCTATCATGCCTTTATTGAAGCGGGAAAGGGTGAAAAAACAAAGGAGGTTGAATAATGGACACGACAAATCATTTAATTAACATGGGTTCGGGTGCTGTCGGTTTAACTGCGGTTTCCTCAATACCACCCGAAACGGGAAATTTTCATATTGACATGGTTCTAAAAATTATTATCGGGGTTGTATCGGTATTGCCGTCCATCCTCTCACTATTCAAAAAAAAGGAAAAATAATGGCTTACAATCAGAAAAAGAAAAAGGGTGCAATGTGGCTTTGGATTTTGGTAACTGTCGTAGTTGTTGCCTTAGTGCTTAAAGCTGTCGGAAAATTGACAAGTGTAACCAATACTGTAAAAGGTTGGTTCTCCAAGACTTCAACAACTACAACGGCATAACAAATGGCGAAAAAATTAGAAGTGCGGAAAATAGTGAAATGGCTTAAACAATGGATTGAGAAACACCCGTATTATGTCGTTGTTGCTTCCGTACTTCTTTTGTTTTTTTTATTCAGAAAAAAATTGGGGATTATGTTAGTAAATGCAAGTCGTAAACCGTCTGCGGGTGCTGCTGACTATATTATAAACAATGAGGGATTTGATGCTAAAGCGGTACGCAATAGTTATGATCCTGCGGGGGTTTATACTATTGGTTACGGTACTATAAAATATAAAAACGGCAAGGCGGTAAAATTGGGCGATACTATTACAAAGGCTCAAGCATTGGACGAACTATTGTTTGAAATGCAGGAAAAAAGTAAGTTGTTAAATGTGTATTTGTTGGACGTTCCATTGTCGCAAAATCGGTATGATGTTTTGGTAGATATGGCGTACAATATGGGAGCGGGAATTTTTGCACCGACTAAGGGAATTGCGAAAATGTTGCGTAACAATCCGAATGATCCAAAGCTATACGAATATGACAAAAATAAACCTGCTTTGAGTTGTAAAATAATGGAATTTGTCTATTCAGACGGTAAAATAGTACAAGGCTTAATTAATAGGCGTGTGCGAAATTGTGATAAATGGAAAAAAGGGTAAAACTATGAGTAATATTTTTGATCAAGCAAAAAAGAAGATTGAAATTATAAAGACCAAGCAGCCAACTATATTTTTTATTGGTGCTGTGGTTGTGGTTTATTTACTGTATAAACTCGTTGTCGGTTGGGTTCAAAAAGGTAGGATTGAGAAGATCACCGCACAAGTAAATGCAAGCAATGAAGCAATCCAAAAAAGTAATTCGAACGAAAGCGCAACGGCTGTGCGTGGGGAAACTATGCAAGGTATTGCACGAAGTATAAAACAAGTCGTTGACAATTATGGTTTTTTTGAACAATGGATTTCGTTTAATCCTACGCCCTACATTCAAGATATAAACCGTCTGAACGGGGCGAACGAAGCCCGTTATATTTCGCAATGGTATAACCAACAGTTTGGAAGATCATTAAAAACCGATCTGCAAATGATCGCATATTCTGAAAATTCGTTTTTAGGTAATTGGACTGCCAAAGGCGGGCGTTATTCCGACATTAAGGAAGATGTAAGGAACGCACTT
>QFOI01000334.1 GCA_003241175.1 Pseudopedobacter saltans | reverse complement strand
AACACGACTTATTAAGTGTCAGGAAATATCTTGTTAAGATGGAAAATCTTTTTAAAAATGCGGATCATTTTACTAAGAATATTGTACGTAAAATATACTTTGAAGGAATTAAATATCCTTTAGCTGTTTGTTCAGAAGAGGAGCAATTGAAATTAAAAAATGTGATACCAATTTCTATTATTCATATTCGTTGATTTAAGAGTAGTTTTTATGTCGATCAAAAATATAGTTATATTCCTATTGGTTGTTTTATTTTTAGGTTCGTTATCATTGTCCCTATTTGTATCAAGTGGATTTTGGGTATTAACGGGACTACTTTTTATTTTCTTTGCCATTGCAATATGGAATGCTATTCAGCCAAGACATTCTATATTACGCAATTTCCCTTTATTGGGAGAAATACGATATTTGTTTGAACATATTAGGCCTGAAATGCGTCAATATTTTGGTGAATCTGATATGAATGGTGCGCCATTTAACCGACGTCAACGCAATTTAATTTACGAAAGAGCTAAAGGTGTGGACGATACAGTTGCCTTTGGAATGCAAGAAAATCCTCATGCCGATGGGCACGAATGGGTAGCGCATAGTATGTTTCCGGTAAGTGTGAATACGGAAGATTTGCGTGTGGAAATAGGTAATGAACAATGTAGCAAAAAATATAGTTTGAGTATTTTTAATGTGTCGGCCATGAGTTATGGTGCACTCAGTAAAAATGCCATCATGGCGCTTAACAAAGGTGCGGCTTTAGGTAATTTTGCACACAATACTGGCGAAGGGGGTATCAGTTCTTATCATCAATCTGGAGGTGATTTGATTTGGCAAATAGGAACGGCATATTTTGGTTGTAGAGATGCAAATGGTCATTTTGACGAAGTTCAATTTAAAGAACAAGCGAATTTAGACGAAGTGAAAATGATTGAAATCAAATTGTCTCAAGGCGCGAAACCTGGTCACGGAGGTATGTTGCCAGCGGTGAAGAATACGGAAGAAATCGCTGCTATTCGCCATATCGCGCCACACAAAAATGTAAAATCGCCCGGACGCCATACGGCGTTTGAAGGTTCATTGGGATTGGTGCATTTTATTCAAAAGCTGCGTGAATTGAGTGGGGGCAAACCAATTGGTTTTAAAATATGTATTGGAGATAAAGCCGAATTTGAACAACTATGTTTGGATATGGAAATGATGCACATTTTTCCGGATTTTATTACGGTTGATGGTGCAGAAGGTGGTACTGGAGCAGCACCTGTAGAATTTACGGACAATGTAGGAATGCCGTTGGAAGAGGCTTTGGCTTTTGTCAACCAAACTTTAATAAAGCATGATCTGAAAAAACATATTAAAATTATTGCTTCTGGAAAGATCATTTCAGCATTTGATATTTTAAAAAATATTTCCTTAGGCGCAAGTGCTTGTAATAGCGCAAGAGGCATGATGATCGCGTTGGGATGTATTCAGGCCTTACGTTGTAATGCGGGAACTTGCCCTGTTGGTGTGGCGACACAGAACCCACATTTGTATAAAGGTTTGGTTGTTGAAGACAAACAACAAAGAATTGCATCCTATCATGAGAACACATTAAAGTCTGTAAAAGAATTGATGGAGGCTGGCGGATTTTTAACCTTAGAAGATGTAAATCCTAATAAATTTTTTAAAGTGAATAATGGCCTAACGTATAGTTTGGCAGAATATTTTTCTTTTTTTAGTTTACATAAAAGTACTGAATCCACAATCACTCAATGAATATGACAACTTAGTATTTAATACACATAAAATGCAACTATAAAAAATGCTCTAACTATGGAGAACAATAGCGCAGAATATTTTTTAGACTTAATACAAAAATCCCGACGAGGAAAATTCAAAATTTATATCGGAATGAGTGCCGGTGTGGGCAAAACGTATCGCATGTTGCAAGAAGCACATGCGCTTTTGCGTAATGGGATTGATGTCCAAGTGGGTTATGTGGAGACGCATAATCGTACAGAAACGGCTGATCTACTTAACGGCTTGCCTGTCATCCCTCGTAGAACTATTTTTTACAAAGGAAAAGAATTAGAGGAAATGGATCTACAAGCGGTTTTGAATTTACGACCAGAAATTGTTTTGGTGGATGAACTTGCTCATACCAATGTAGAAGGAAGCAAAAATGAAAAACGCTGGCAAGATATATTAGAAATTTTGGATGCAGGCATCAATGTAATAAGCGCCTTAAATATCCAACATATCGAAAGTCTAAATGAAGAAATAAAACGCATAACCAATATCGAAGTTCAAGAGCGGGTTCCGGATAAAGTTATTGCGATGGCTGACGATGTTGTCAATATAGACTTGCCTGCAGATGAATTAATTACGCGTTTGAAAGAAGGGAAAATCTATCCGCAAGATAAAATACAAATGGCGTTAAAAAATTTCTTTCAGAGCGATCATATATTGCAATTGCGCGAATTGGCATTAAAAGAGGTAGCTGTACATGTGGAACATAAAGTGGATCGAGAAGTATTGAGAACAGTCAATACTAAGCAAGAAAATTTTTTGATCTGTATTAGTTCTAACGATAGAATTGCACGTAATTTAATACGAAAAGGTGCAAGATTTGCAAGTTATTATAGTGGACAATGGTTTGTCTTGTATGTGGAAACGCCTTTAGAAAGCAATGATCGTATTCCTTTAGATAAACAACGTCACTTAATTAATAACTATAAATTGGCGACCGAATTAGGAGCAACAGTAATTCGGGAAAAAGGCAAGAGTGTCGCAGATTGTATTTTGCGTCAAGTAGCTTTAAATAATATAACAACAGTATGTATGGGAAAGCCACACCTTAATTTGTTAAAAATAATTTTAGCAACCAGCATATTTAATAAGATATTGAAACAGCTATCCAAAATGCATGTAGATTTGGTCATTCTTTCGGATGTATAGAATTTATGAAGAGTGAAATGGGAAATGTGAGTAGGGATAAGTAAGAAGATTTCGCATTTTATATCTCCTTTTTACTAAAAAAGACATACTATGAAAATAAAAGTTAAATTAACCGTATGGGTCGGTTTATTATTTGCAATGATTGTCGCACTATCAATCATCTCAGCGGTTTATATCAATAGGCTAAAATCGGATACCGCTAACATATTGGTATCAAACTATAATTCATTGGAATATAGTCGTAAGATGTTAGATGCTTTGGATAAAATGCATATGGATAGCCTTCAAGGCGTTAAGCAGTTCCTTCATTTCATAAATTTGGAACGCAATAATTTGACGGAAAAAGGTGAAAACTTATATTCTGATAATATTTTGCAGCAGGTTTCGGATATTAAAACTAATGAATTAAATATCCATAAGAACATCTATGGGATTATGGATGTAAATATGAAAGCAATTACGAAAAAGAGTGAATTGGCGCAACGTACAGCGAACGAGGCAACAACTATCATTATTATTACTGGAACACTTTGCTTTGTTATTGCATTTACACTTTTATTTAATTTACCTAGCAATATTGCTGATCCTATCAAGGAATTGACGACGAGTATTCAACAGATTGCTGCACATAACTATGAGGAGCGTGTTCATTTTGAACAACACAATGAGTTTGGGATTTTGGCAAAATCTTTCAATGCAATGGCAATGAAACTGGAAGAATATTCTAGTAGTTCGGTTTCCAAATTGTTGATTGAAAAAAAGCGGATTGAAACGCTAATTGATAAAATGCAAGATCCTGTTCTTGGGATTGATCAAGACTATAAAATACTTTTTGCAAATGAAAAAGCTTTACAAGTTACAGGCTTGAAACGTGAAAATATTATCGGCGAAAATGTTCAAAAAATCTCCATGATCAACGATCTTTTAAGAACTTTAGTCAAAGATTTATTTCAAGGAAAAGAAAACTCCAATAAGATTGAACCCATTAAAATTTTCTTTGAAGGTAAAGAATCTTATTTTGAAAAAGAAACGATTTCTATTGATATAGTTCCAACGGGTGAAAAAGAAATTAAGAACGCAGGATATTTTGTACTGTTGCGAAACATCACACCTTTCAAAGAATTAGATTTAGCCAAGACAAATTTTATCGCGAATGTTTCACATGAATTAAAAACACCAATTGCTTCTATCAAAATGGGGGCTGATTTATTATTAGGCGACGCACATCAAAATGAAAATGATCAAATTTTAATAAAAGGTATTAATGAAGACGCGGATCGACTATTGAAAATTACAGGTGAACTTTTGAACCTTACACAAGCAGAAAGTGGCAATATTCAAATAAGGAAAGCAAATTATCCGTTAGACGAGATTCTTGAATACGCTTTTGATACGGTAAAAGTTTCCGCGAGACAGAAAAACAT
>QFOI01000333.1 GCA_003241175.1 Pseudopedobacter saltans | reverse complement strand
TTGAATTTCTCGTGGTCGTACTGCACGTTTTTCTCAATGGCATTCTGTGCATCGGTCAATAATGATTTCAAATCCCTGTTGCGTACATTGAGTTTTACGGTCAGATGCCTTTTGTTCATTTCTCGTGTAATGGTGCTTTCTCCCGTACTTAGCTTTACTTCGGCTACCTGCGACAACGGTATTTTTGCCCCGGTTTTGGAAGTAAGCATCAGGTTAGCAATTTTTTCCGGCGTATTCCGGCTTATTTCACTGTATCGGCAGATGATGTCGTACACTTTGTGTCCGATGAACAGTTGCGAAACGGCTTTTCCCCCGATGGCTACTTCAATCAATTCAGCCACATCAGAAACATTCAATCCGTATTGGGCTATCTTGTCCCGGTCGGCATGTATTTGAAGCTGCGGCAAAGGCGGCTCTTGGTCAATGTCCAAATCCACTGCGCCCGGTACGGTCTTTAGCGTTGTCATTACTTCCTCGGCAATCCGTCTTGTTTCCTTGAAATCATCGCCGTATATTTTTACCACAAGTTCACTGTGCGCCCCCGAAATCTTATCCATTACCCCGTCTATCATCGGCTGGGAAAAGCCCACAGTAAATCCTGGCAGTTGGTCATATTCCTTCGCCAATTCTTCTATCAGGTCGTATTTTGTTTTGCCTCTCGGCCATTCTTTGTAGGGTTTGATGCCGATGGATACTTCAAAGTGCGAAGCAGTCCACGGATCCGTGCCATCGTCGTTACGTCCTGCCTGCACCATGATATAGGTTACTTCATCATACTTCATTGTCCTTGCCCTAAGCGTATCGCTCATTTCTTTGGACTTCTCCACCGAAATGCCCGGCGGCAATTGTACCTGTAACCAGATGGAACCTTCGTCCAATGGCGGTAAAAAGTCTTTCCCTACCCGCATGGTGAGCAATGATGCCGCGGCCAAAATCAATATCAAAGGAAGAAATACCCTTTTCGGACGCTTCATTATTTTCTGCACCCTGTTGTGGTAACCATCGGTCAGTTTTTCCAGCCACTTGTTGTGATATATCTTCTGCGGTTTACGGTAGATGACATACGCCATTCCGGGAATAACCAATAGTGCAACCGCCAATGCTCCAAACAAGGCATATCCCACGGTAAAGGCCATTGGTGTAAAGAGTTTGTTTTCTACCCGCTCAAAAGCAAACAAAGGAAGGTACGCCGTAATGATGATGATGGTCGCAAAGAATACGGGTTTGGCCACTTCTGCCGCGCGTTGTGCGATGGTCTTCTCCTTCAGTTCCTCTTCGGGGTTGTCTTCCCGTTTTTTTAGTATGGTTTCCATCATTACAATCGCCCCGTCAACGATAATACCGAAGTCGATGGCCCCCAAGGAAAGCAGGTTGGCAGGAATATTGGTAAAACGCATCAGGATAAAGGCAATGAGCATCGACAACGGAATGGTAACCGCTACAAGCAAAGCTCCGCGCCAGCTTCCGAGAAATACAATCAGGACGATAATCACCAAAGCCATCCCCTCCAACAAGGTATGCGATACGGTAGTTAGCGTGGTGTTTACAAGATCGGTCCGGTCAAGAAAAGTGTGGATGCGTACACCTTCGGGCAAACCTCCGTTATTCAGTTCGTCAACCGCTTCGTGTATGCCTTCCAGTACATTTGAGGGATTTTGCCCTTTCAATAGTAATACAATACCTTCCAGACTTTCCGAATAATTACGTTCACGGTCGGTAAAGCCCAATACGCCCTTTCTCTCCAGCGTACCGTATTTCAGTTCCCCGATGTCGTTCAGAAAAATAGGTACACCATCTTCGGATTTTACAACAATCCTGCCGAGGTCTTCCAAATTTTTGACCAACCCAATTCCCCGGATGACATAGCCTAATTCGCCTCTTGGCAATACGCTCCCTCCGGCATTGACGTTATTGCTCTCTATGGTCTCTATTACCTCGCTTAGCGTGATGTTGTACTGCTCCAGTTTACGGGGGTCAACCTCAATCTGGAACTGCGTGGTAATACCCCCGAAATTGGTTACATCGGCCACGCCCGACACCTGTTTGATACGGGGAATGACGGTAAAGTTTTGCAGGTCGGTCAACTCCCGTAAATCGTGGCCGCCATCGCTTTCGATGATATAACGGTAGATTTCCCCGATGGGCGATGTCAATGGATCAAGACCGGGTACGGCATCATACGGTAGTTCTATCTCGTTCAGCCGTTCCTGAACACGCATCCTTGCCCAATAATCGTCAACTCCATCCTGAAAAACGATGGTAATCATGGACAGACCAAAGGTGCTTTTGCTGCGCATCACGTGCATCCCCGGCAATCCGTTCAATGCCCGCTCAACGGGTATGGTAATTTGCTGCTCTACTTCCTCGGCAGCCAGTCCGGGAACCTGTGTGACCACCTGTGAGGTCACGTCCGCAATATCGGGATATGCTTCTATGGAAAGCTGTTTCCACGAATAGTATCCGAAAAACGCCAGTAAGGTAAACAAGGCTACCATTACCCAACGTTTTTCTACGCTGATATGTATTAATTTATTCATTTTATATCCGATTGTTTATAGTGAGATTTCAGCTTGGTATCAGTAATTCCTAATCATCAGAGAACCTCCTTCCGATACAATCACTTCACCTGTCCGCAAGCCGGATGTAACGATGACGCTCCCGTTGGAAGTACCCGCAGTTTCAATTTGTCTTTTCTCAAACCGGGTATCGTCCATCTTTACGAAAACGAATTGCTTATCTTCCTTTTGGAATACGGATTTGGAAGGAACCAATATGGCAATTTCAGGAGTATCTTTGAATAGGACGGTCACGTACATACCCGGCTTTAAATCGTGGTTTGGGTTTTCACATTCCACCAATACTTCCACGCTGCGGGTTTCTTCATTGACGATTTCGTTGACATGGTAGATTTTTCCCTTGATAGTTCTGTCTGGGAAGGCAGCAACCATAACCTCTACCTCGTCCAATCCACGGATGAAACGTATGTCTTTTTCCTTAACCTGACCGACTATCCACACTTTGGACAGCTCGGCGACAATAGCAAGCGGCTCGGCATCCTCTCTTAAATACTGTCCGATAACGATATTATTGGTAAGGATGTCGCCCCGTATCGGGGATACTACAATAAGAGCCTGCCCCAAAACTGTGTTTTCGGGGTCAATGTTAAAAATCTTCAATGCTGCCGAAGCATTGGACAACGCCGATTTTTTGGTCGTAAATTCTGTTTCGGCTTCTTCCAGCTCCCGTTGTACTCCCACACCATTTTTCAGCAAATCCTGCTGGCGTTTTAGGTTGAGTTCAGCCTGACGAAATTCCTGCTTGGCATCAAAATATTCTTTTTGTGAATTGAAATAGTCCGGTGAGCTGATTTCAAATACAGGTGAGCCAGCATTTACCTTTTGCCCAAGCCTTACATAAGATTTCAAAACCCTACCGGCAAAAGGAGGTGCTATTTCTGCATAGGCGGTCGGGATAGCTCTCACGATGCCAGCAGTGGTCAGTTCCATTACAAAATCCTGCTCGGCTACGGTGCTGAAATTCAGCTTGGATTTTATATTTGAGTTTTCCGTCAGGACTACCGTATCTCCTTTGATGGTGTAGCCTGCGGTGTGTCCGTGGTCTTCTTCTTTGGAGTTACCGCAGGAATGCAGCAGGAACGAAGATGTCACGGCAAGCAACAACAAGGCTGTTATATTGCTGCGGACTTTGTTTGTTTGGGTCATCATTATATTCAATATTTAATTTGATTTACGCTTAAAATATCGCCTTTTGCACTCCTTTGACAGAATGCAATGCAAAGGTCAAAAGGTTGTCCTTCTTTGGCAGTTAGAGAACCGACAGAAAAAAATTAGAATTTTATTAGAGGGCTTCCATATAGAAAACGGTGCGGAAAGATGTTTTTTCCGCAACCCGTTTTCCTCACTATAACCAGGTGTTGAATTTCCTGATAAACCAATTTTTCACGAGTTGGGTGAGCAGGCAATAACCCGTCAATATGCCTATCAGCCACGGAAAGTAAGCCAGTGGCAATGGCTGCATTTTCAATGCTGCTGCAAAAGGTGAAAAAGGTATCATGATACCGATTGCCATAATCAGGGAGGTCAGGGCTACTACCGGGGTAGCTGCCCAACTTTGTATGAACGGTATCTTCCGGGTACGTATCATGTGTATAATGAGCGTTTGCGAAAGCAGCCCTTCTACAAACCAGCCGCTTTGAAAGAGCATTTGGTGTTCCGGTGCATTTGCCTTGAACACATAGAACATGACGGCAAATGTTGCAAAATCAAAAATGGAGCTTATCGGGCCGATGAAAAGCATAAACTTTGAAACGCTCCCGGCATCCCATTTTTTTG
>QFOI01000332.1 GCA_003241175.1 Pseudopedobacter saltans | reverse complement strand
GATAACCAATCTGAATGCCAATTCCATATTCACTCCCATTAAATGACCAATAGGCATTGGGAAACCTGCCATCACTTTGGATCGACATCATTCGCTCATATTGGTAGAGTGTTGCAGATTCCTTTTCGGTCATTTTGCGGATATCGACTAGTGTACTCCCATTCCAACGCAGATAGGGAAAATTGGGAGAAGTACTGTCCACAAAGGCGCCGCCAATACGCTTGTATTTATCTTGAGCTTGACATTGTACTTGGCTGGAAAAAATTACAAGTATCAATACTGAGAATAAAAACTTCATTATTAATGAGAATTGCATTAAAAATAATTTTTTGAAAAATCAACCTCTTTTTTTTTTTTTTTTCCGTTTGGATCAATCAATATTGCTCTCGGGATGTATTTAATATTATAGGAGGTACTAAGTTCATTATTCCAGCCTTTCAATTCAGAAACATTTGTCCAATTGAGATCGAATTGTTTGATACCCTTTAACCATCGCTCTTTATCTGTGTCAAAAGAAATGCTAATGACTTGCAATCCTTTGGACTGGTTACGCGTATAAAATGCCTTCATAGATGGCATTGATTGGATACAAGGGCCGCACCAAGTAGCCCAAAAATCCAAAAGAATATACTTTCCTCTAAATGATTTTAAAGTGATGATATTTCCTGCAGTATCTTTTATCTGAAAATCTGGAGCAATCTTTCCATTTTCGATCGCATAGATAGCTTTTATCTTTTGGGACAGCTTTTCACCTTCTGGAAGTTTTTTTAGTTTGTCAGACAAAAAACCGTAGAGATATCTCAAAGTATCAGGTTTATCATCAAGTTGCATAAAATAAGAAAGTAGATATAAACTTAGATAATCATTACGATGAGTCATTAGAAATTTCTTTTGCGAATTAGCCTCTTTATTTTCATATACTTTTATTCGATTGTCTAAATCAACATAGCTTGAATCTGGATGTTTTTCCAATAAACTATCTTTTAACCGATAAAGTTTAAATTTTTCATTTACAAAAGGGTTATTCTTATTTTTCAATGTTTGGTACTGTTCATTGATGGCAGCATTTGTCAATTTTATATTTTCCGGCTTATACCATTCTTTTCCTAACAAATTAATTGTCATATTGCTAGGTTGTATGACTATTTGTGTGAATGCCCCTTCTGTGTATAAGGAGGTCAATAAGCCAGGTGTTTTTAGATTTACATGGAATGAAAATTGACCATTTTGGATAAGGGAAGAATCATTGATCTTAGGATTCAAGTTTGAGTAATCAATTCCATACAAATGCATGTATTTTCCATTGAAAGACGTATCAACTGTCCCAGAAATGTTGCAATTAGTCTTCTGAGCCTTGGAATAGGCAACAAAAAAAAGACCGATCAATACTAAGCAATAATATCTTTTCATGTTTGTTTGATTTTACACAAATCTATTTTACCATTTTTGATAGAACTGGGGGAGAGTTGAATACTGTCATTCTTGGAAAGGATTCGGTCAATATCGGTAAGAGTTTTGTAGTTTTGCTGGCCCTTAAATCTAAGATTTGTGGATATCTTGTAAAGAAATGTCGCTACAAACTAAGATTTATACACAATATTTTGAAGTAAAAGAAAAAATATTTTGTTGATTGGCACAAAAGCGTTTACCTTTGCAGTCCTAAAAAAATAATAGTATTTTAGAATGCCTACAATACAACAATTAGTAAGAAAAGGCCGTGAAATTATCAAGGCTAAAAGTAAATCCAGAGCTTTGGACGCTTGTCCTCAGCGTCGTGGCGTATGTACTCGTGTGTACACAACAACTCCCAAAAAACCAAACTCCGCTTTGCGTAAAGTTGCCAAAGTGCGTTTGACTAACAAAATCGAGGTTATCGCCTATATCCCAGGTGAAGGTCACAATCTACAAGAGCACTCTATCGTATTGATACGGGGTGGTCGTGTGAAGGATTTGCCAGGTGTGCGTTATCACATCGTTCGTGGTAGCTTGGATACTGCAGGTGTCAAAGGACGTAAACAAAGCCGTTCTAAATACGGTGCTAAAAAGGAAAAAGCTAAAAGCTAGTATCCTATAGCCCAATCAACAATTAATTTTAATAAAGTTTTTTAATAAGATAAAATAATGAGAAAAGCACAAGCGAAGAAGCTCCCATTAGCTCCTGATTCTCGTTTTAACGATAAATTGGTAACACGTTTTGTCAACAACCTTATGTGGGAAGGCAAAAAAAGTGTTGCATTCACAATATTTTACGATGCTATCGACAAAGTGAGCAAAATCACTGGTGAAGATGGTTATGAAATATGGAAAAAAGCATTGAACAACGTAACTCCAGCAGTCGAAGTTCGTAGCCGTCGTATCGGTGGTGCTACTTTCCAAATCCCAACTGAAGTACGTCTTGACAGAAAGATCTCTTTGAGTATCAAATGGATCATTCGTTTCAGCCGCGAACGTAACGGTAAAACAATGGCGGACAAATTGGCGAACGAATTAGTTGCTGCAAGCAAAGGTGAAGGTGCTGCTTTCAAAAAGAAAGAAGATACTCACCGTATGGCTGAAGCGAACAAAGCGTTCTCTCACTTCAGAATCTAATCTGTAGGTAATATCAATACTATATTTTAAAGCGGCTTTTCCAAGCCGCTTTTTTGACGTTTGAGCTGATTCGTTTAACTTTATAACGAGTCTGGAATACAACCGACTTGTATAAACTAAATGCCTGCTTACCGAGCCATACCGTTGCTTAGACCCTTGATTGCACTTTTGCTAGGCATATTGGCAAGTTATCAATATCCGTATTGGAGCATTCAGTATATTTTTATTGCATTGGCTATTGCTGTAGTATCCCTTGTAGCGTTTCATTATTTTCCATTCCGTTTCAAAATACGTCTGTATTGGTTATCTGGATTTTCCATATTGGCAATGTTCTTTTTGCTAGGTTATTTTGTTGTTCGGAAAAATGATTCGAGTTCTAATCCAGGTTGGATTGGCAAACAGAAAGACTCTGTTCGATTATTCGTATTGGTGATTCAGGAAAATCCTTCCAAAAAGACCAAAAGTTTCCTCACCAAAGCAGAAACAATAGGTTTTTATATTGATAATCAATACCAAACTGTAGTTGGCAAAACACTTTTCAGAATAGATACAGCCATTCAAAATCAATACCATTTCAAAGATAGAGATACCGTCTTTCTCCAAACAAAAATCCAACCTATTCGCACATACACGAATAGCAATTTTGATGTAGCGACCTACTATCACCGCCAAAACATAGAATATCAAATCCATCTGACATCTGAAAACCTACAATCTCTGCACCCAAACAAAAAGAAAAATATTGCCTACCTACTGTCTGGATCGCAAAATTGGATTTTGCATCAATTGCGAAGATATTTTCCAAATCCAGACCGTCTAGGATTAGCGGAAGCGCTCTTAATCGGTTATAAAGACGATTTAGATAAAAACCTTTTGAACGCTTATCAAGATGCCGGCATCATACATATAATCGCCATCAGTGGCATGCATCTCATGCTTTTGTATGAATTACTGAAATGGACCGGATTTCTTTTCCTCAAAAAAGTCAGAACCCGAAGGTCGTTTCAGGTTTTCTGTTTGATTTTCATTTGGTTGTTTGCGTTGCTGACAGGTGCCGGCCCATCGGTTATACGTGCCGCAGTAATGCTTACATTCCTTGTCGTAGGAGAAGTTTTTTACAGAAACCACAATTCACTGAACAGCCTGGTCGCTTCCGCGTTTCTCTTATTGATCGTTTCACCTGAATGGATTTGGAATGTGGGTTTTTGGTTGTCTTATATGGCAGTATTGGGCATTTTACTGTTCTACAAACCCATATTGAAATGGCCGGATTTTGAAAATCCCATCGTCCGAAAAATCTGGCAAAGCATCTCAGTCACTTTGGGTGCGCAGATATTGACGCTTCCAATTCTAATGTATTGTTTTGGGAAAGTTCCACTTTATTTTTTGTTCACCAATCTTTTGATGGTTCCTCTTTCCTCTGTTATTCTTTATGGCATTATTGTCTTATTAGCCATGTGTTGGAATTCCTATTTGGCAAGTATAATAGCCAAAATCACTGACACACTTATCTGGTTGATGAATTCTTTTGTGCGAAAAGTTTCCGAATATCCGTTGGCAAACATTTCCATATCTATCGGATTTGTTCAGATGATGTTTTTGTTTGGAATCATTTCGACTTTGTATTATTTGTTTTTGAAAAAGACAGAGGAAAAACTGTTTATGTGAAACCTCATCCCTACCCTTCTCCTCGAGGAGAAGGAAAAGATTACATTAAAAGGCATCTCCTTTTGGAGAGGATTTAGGTGAGGAGATAGAATATCCACAATTGTGACAACAATTCA
>QFOI01000331.1 GCA_003241175.1 Pseudopedobacter saltans | reverse complement strand
ATCGAGCGGTGAAAGAGATCACTGGCGAAACAACTACCACGCATATTGCCAAACGCATTATTTTAGAAGCGAATGATATGTTGCGCCACTCTAATTGGCCTATTTCAGAAATTGCTTTTAGTTTGGGTTTTGAAGAACCATCTTATTTCAATAATTTTTACAAGAAAAATACAGGAACTACACCTAAAATGGTTAGACAAATAACGACTGTTTGATTTAGTTTATGACTACATATTTAAACGTATAGTTTCCTAATTTTTCATCCACCAATTGTTTTATTTCTTCTAATTGAGAACTATCAATGCCGTTGATTTTTAGTTCAACTATATTTTCATTTTTTACAGTTTTGATATCGCAATCGTAGGAAAATTGAGAAGAGAGTGGTTGCAATTCTTCATTTACTGCAACTAGAATTTGTCTTTTTATTAATTCAGGTTTAAATACTTTTCCTATTGCTGTTAAAGGCAATTCTTTTTCTATATAAATATTTTTGGGAACGGCTGCCCTTTCTTTGATAGCGGTTTTTGCAAATTCCAATAATTCTTTTTCGGTGACTTCTGATTTTGTGGTAACGTAAGCAATCGGCATTTCACCCAAAACCTTGTCTGGTCTGCCAATTGCTGCCACTGAAGTCACCGCTGGATGTTGCATCAAAGGTTCTTCAATCGCCAATGGGTCAATATTGTGACCACCTCTGATAATCACTTCTTTTTTCCTTCCAGAAATAAAGAGATAACCATCCTTGTCTTTTTTGCCTAAATCACCCGTATTAAACCATTTTTCACCCTCAATCTCCACCCAAATATTTTTGTTGTGATGCGCTTCTTTATAGCCTGGAAAAACATTTCCGCCATTAATTACAATCGTTCCGACTTCATCAATTTCCGATTCGTTGATATAATTTGCATTTGCGTCCAAATTCACGACTTTCGAAAAATGAAATGGTAAACGCAATCCTACCGATCCGATTTTTTTCTCCCCAAAAACAGGATTGACACTATTCACGCAATTGCCTTCTGTCATTCCGTAGCCTTCAACAATTTTAAATTTGGCGTGATTTTGAAAATCCGTAAATAATTTTTGCGAAAGGGAAGACGCACCGCAAACCGCAAATTTTACACTTGAAATATCTGAATTGTCAACCGGAATGCCAAGCAGATATTGCAAAACCGTCGGTACACAACTGAAGTGCGTGATTTTATAATGTTCAATAATTTTCCAAAAGTTGGATAAAATTCCTTCGCCACGATAACCTGCTGGTGTTCCTAAAACTACCGTCGCACCAATCATAAAAGGCGCAATTCCTGTGACCGTAACGCCGTTGACGTGAAACCAAGGAAGTCCACAAAAAATATTGATTGGATCTTCATTTCCTTTCAACAATTCGGAAATTGCCCACGCATTATATAATTCGTTTTTGTGTGTATGAACGGCTATTTTTGGTGTTCCAGTTGTCCCTCCAGTATGAAAATAGGAAGCGGTATCATCGTGCGAAATTTTCCTATCAAAAGTCAAAGCATTATTATTCACTTTACTTTTTTCTTTTACAAAATCCAATATTTGAACATTGAAATTTAATTTGGCTTTTTTGCGAATAATTTTCACTAATTGCTTTTGCGGAAAACTCAAATAGTTGGCTAGATCCACCGTAAAAATAGTTTTCAAACTAGGAATTTCGCCCGCAATTTTTTCTATTTTTTCCCAAATATCTGTTTTCGGAAATGGAGCCAATGTCACCAATACTTTCGTTTTAGCAGCGTTCATTATTTCCGCAATCTGACTTGGTTCTAGCAAAGGATTTATAGGATTGACGATTCCTGCAACTTCGCCACCAAAAAAAGTGTAGATCGTTTCCAATGAATTGGGCAATACAAAAGACACCACATCGTCTTTGCCAATTCCAAATTTCCGAAACAAATTTGCCGTTGCAGTCAGTTCTTCCGCTAAACCTTTGTAGGTAATGGTTTTGGGAATTTTGAAATCTTTGGTTTGAAGAAAAAATTTAATGGCGGTTGCATTGGGTGTATTTTTCGCGTGTCCGAAAATTGCCTGATACATACTTTCAGGAAGTTGAGGCGTCGTATTTTGTTCAAATATTTCGATGGCACGTGCAGTGCTAAGATCGTTTTTCATATGGATTTGTTTGCAATATTTTTTAGTGTCAACAAAATACAAATTATTCCCAACTTAATCTAAAAATTACTGTTCATTACATACTATCAACAAAGAAAAGTTCGACTATTGTTTGAATTTTATAATTTTTGGTTTGAATAGTTGAATAATAAAAATGAACTTGTTTCTAATTTTGTCTAAATAAAAATCAATATAAAATGAACAGACGCAATTTGTTAAAAAACTCACTTTGGGCAGGATTAGCGGTTGCGCTTCCTGTTAACTATTCAAAAGCAAAAGTTTTTGAAAAAATACCAACCAATAAAAATGGTGGATTCAAAAAACTGAAACTGGGCGATTTGGAATTAACCATTCTTACTGATGGTCATATTTTGCAAAAGCCAATTCAGCCGTTTATGTGTCCATTGGCACCAGAAAAAGAATTGAATTCCATTTTGAAAGCCAATTTCCGATCAATTGACGAAGTTGATATGGCGATGAATGTGCTTCTAATTAAAAAAGGAAATCAAAATATTTTACTCGATTCAGGAATGGGAATGTTTGCCAACTCGGAAGACAATCATTGGCTATTGCAAAGTCTTGCAGAAGCTGGAATTAAGCCAGAAAGCATCACGGAAATCTTCATTTCGCACGCACATCCTGACCATATTGGCGGTTTGGTAGATCATTCGCAACATTTAGTTTTTCCGAATGCGACTGTGTATATTTCCAAAACAGAATATGATTTTTGGCGAAAAGCTACTATTTCCGATTTTTCAAAAAGTCCTCTTTCTAAACAACCCGATTTTCTTAATCCAATTATAAAAGGCATTCAGTTAATTTTGAAAACGGTTCAACCCAAGTTGCGATTTTATCCAGACAATGGATTACTTTTTGATACTTTTCAATTCGCACTTATTCCAGGGCACACGCCAGGAATGGTAAGCATTACAGTTCAATCAAAGAATGAAAAACTAGTCTATATTGCAGACCTGATTCATCACGATATATTACTGTTTCAGCATCCTGAATGGGGTTATTCAGGAGATACTGATTTGGAAATTGCCACTGAAACAAGAAAGAAAACACTAGCAGAATTATCTAACAGCAAAATAAAAGTATTTGCCTACCATTTGCCTTGGCCCGGTTTGGGTTTTGTAGGAAAAGAAAATCAACAATACAAATGGTTTCCAGAGCCATTTGCCACTATTTAAATAATTTTAAAACAAGAAATATGCAATACAGAAAATTAGGAAAAACAAATGAACAACTTTCTGCAATAGGATTGGGTTGTATGGGAATGAGTTTCGCATACGGACCTACCGATGAAGCCGAAAATGTCCGCACGCTGAATAAAGCGTTGGACTTGGGAATTAATTTTTGGGATACCGCTGATATGTACGGAAATGGATTGAATGAAGAATTGATTTCCAAAGTTTTGGTGCCCAATCGGGATAAAATTTTTATTGCGACGAAGTTTGGTTTTCGTTTTAAAGACGGTGTTGTGGGACCAAGCAATTCGGCCGGAACGTATTTTGACGGTTCGCCAAAATGGCTGAAACAAGCCGTGGATAAGAGTTTGCAGCGCTTGAAGATTGACGAAATAGATTTGTATTATGCGCATAGAGTAGATCCAAATGTTCCGGTTGAAGAGACTGTGGGCGCCATGTCTGATTTGGTGAAAGCCGGAAAAGTGCGCTATTTGGGATTGAGTGAAGCCTCGCCCGAAAGTTTGCGAAAAGCCAATGCAATACACCCGATTTCGGCGTTGCAAAGCGAGTATTCTTTATTGACGAGAGATGTTGAAAACGCGATTTTACCGACCGTTCGGGAGTTGGGGATTTCCTTAATTCCGTATTCGCCATTGGCAAGAGGATTGTTTCAAAATATCAACCAAACGGCGGAAATGAAAGACGACGATTTTAGAAAATCTCTACCCAGATTTCAAGCCGAATATTTGGAAAATAATCAAAAATTAGCCGCTGCTTTGAACGAATTGGCTGCGACTAAAAACATAACGGCTTCGCAACTGGCTTTGGCTTGGGTATTGGCGCAAGGTGAAGATATTATTCCCATTCCAGGCACAAAACGTGTGAAATATTTGGAACAAAATGTGGCTGCGGTTGATGTAAAATTATCAGCTTTGGACTTGGCTGCAATTGATGAAATTTTGAAGAAATATCCCAACACAGGCGAACGTTATCCTGAAGGATCTATGAAGTTGGTGAATAATTAGAACTTTAAAATTAACAAACTATGTTT
>QFOI01000017.1 GCA_003241175.1 Pseudopedobacter saltans | reverse complement strand
CGACAAAGCAAAGAATCTGAAAATATTTACCTCATAAAGTGTGTAATTCAAAACATTGAACAAAATCACACCTACACCAATATAAACCAAAGACGAAACTGTTTTCTTCCCAAAAGTATAGTTGGTGTGCCTTTCCTGGTATAGATCAATTGCCAAAGACAATACAAAGACCAGATTACAGGTCAACAAAATACGTATATAATTTTCCTCTTCTGAATAATTGTTTTTGATAAAGGCAAATTGTACAATAGTCGCAAATGCCGCAACGAGTATCTGGAAAGGAAATCGTCGAAGGCTATTGGCAAGTCCTGTTTGTATTTTGCGAATAGAGATTTTCATAATCAGTAGTTTTATAGTTGCATTTCTAGATAGGTTTAAAACGCTTAGCCAAGGCTCTAGTGGCTTTATCCAATTGTATATCGACAACCAATACACCAGAAGTGCCATATGGTTGATAATCTAGACAATTTCCTAGTGGGTCGATAATGGAACTTGCAGCTTCCGGATAAGTAAATGCATAGTTGGAAGTAGCAAAGAAAATTGTGTTTTCCAAAGCACGAACCATTTGCGCCTTTTCATAGTAGGGGGCATCTTTTTGTCCCCATTCAGATAAAAGCAATCCTCTCTCATCCACTCCTGCATAAAAAGGATGAAAAACAATTTGTGCACCTTCCTTAGCGGCCCAACGAACTGTTTCTGGATAACGAAAACCCTCGTGGCAGATGACAATTCCAAACTTTAGCTGATCTATTTTAAAAATTTCTCTTTTTATACCAGGCGTCCACAGTAAATCTTCTGAAGGATCTAACTGGTTCTTTGTTTGATAGCCCAGTATATCTCCGCTTTTGTCAATAACGTATGCCACATTGTAAACCTTGTCTTGCTCATAATCGTCCATAGGCAAAATAATGGCAATCTTATATTGTCTAGCTATTTCTTGAGTGGTAACTAGGGCTTTTTCAAGCTGTTGGGGATCACAAGTCGTTAACTGTTCTGTTGAAACGGGATAACCTGGCAGGAAAGATTCCGGGAAGCAAATTATTTCCGCTCCTTTATTGGCAGCTTCATTTGCAAGTTGCCTAATCTGTGAAATTCCATCCTCCAAATCTTTTGGATAAAGCGGTGTCGCACAAGCGATTTTCATATTGTAAGAGGTTATAAATCACCGAGTTGAGGCCTTAGAACAATATCCTCAACTACAGCTTGTGGTGATAGATGTGCCGCAGTGTAGACCATTGCAGCAATGTCTTTGGCTTCCATAATTCTTTCCGGAGCGATATCTACACCCTCCCAACTGCCTGTTAAAGTCGCCCCAGGATAAACGCCTGTGACCTTTATTCCTTTCGGTTTCAATTCTTCCCTAAGATTTTGGGTAAAACCAGCCAAAGCAAATTTGCTAATGCTGTAAGAACCTCCATTGCTGTAAGCATGTAGAGAGGCGATGGAACACATATTGAAGATATGACCACGACCTTGCTGCAACATTGCTGGTAACAGTGCGCGCGTAAGTTGGTAGGCACTATACAGATTGGCAGTTATCATTTTTTCTAGTTGTCCTTCTGGCTCTTCATAGCAACTGCCTGGAACAAATTGTCCAGCGTTGTTGATCAGAATATCTGTCACGCCAATATTATTGATGGCCTCTGCAAATTGGAAAATTTCTTCTTTTTTTGACATGTCTACACCGAATGCATGTATAGTAGTCCTTGGAAACCGAGCCTGCAATTCCAAACTTTTTGTTTTCAAAACCTCTTCATTACGAGCACATAGGATCAATGTATGTCCTTCTCTGTCATCCAAAAATCGTTCGGCTATGGCTAATCCAATCCCTTTTGAGGCTCCTGTAATTACAATCTGCATAAATCTATTTTGACAAAATTATAAAGAGAAACGATGTTTCCTTTTTTAAGAATTTGAAAGATAGCCAAAAATATTTTTTATATCCTTTTAATCTCATGACCTTTGCGCAACAATTATAAAAATGCCTTTGAAAAAGAAAGATAGACCTTTTTTTTCTGCACAGTCGTTAGTGCAATACCTGTTCCAAGGAATATTGGTCATAGCTCCCGTAGCCGTTACGGTTTATGTTATCTGGTGGTTGTTTACCTTAGTGGACAACCTTTTACCTAATATCATCAGCAATTTCATACCGTCACTCATTACGGAAAACGGGACATTTAAACGCATACCAGGTGTCGGTTTTGTGATAACGATACTTTTCTTGGTATTGGTAGGGCGTCTTTCTTCCATTTTTATAGTGGAAAAATTGATGCATTTCTTCGATCGATTATTGGAACATACTCCTGGAGTCAAAATTATTTATTCTTCCGTAAAGGATTTTGTACAGGCATTTGCAGGAAACAAAAAGAAATTCAATAAACCTGTTATGGTCAATGTAGATGCGCAAGACATTTGGCGTTTGGGCTTCATCACTCAAGAAGATGCATCCTCTTTTGGGTTAAATGATTATGTAGTGGTTTATGTTCCTCATTCCTATGCACTTTCCGGTATAACTTATCTAGTCCCTAAAGACAAAATCAAAAAAGTGAGTGATGATGTCAAAGCTGCGGACGTGATGAAATTTGTCGTCTCGGGTGGTGTGACAGATGTGGATCACCATACAAAAAATGGTTAGTGCTTAATAAATGAACTTGATGATTATGTTTAAGAAATTGTTTTTGGTAATTTGTCTACTTGGATTTTATGCAAGCAACGCTCAAGATTGTAACGCTTTAAAAGCATTGCAATCAGTAGAATCTTATATGGAAAAAAACGCACCATCTTATCAAAATGATGTAATCGAGCTAAAAAGAGAAAAAGAATATCAACAATTCAAAAGCAAAATCAACAATATTGCCTCTCAATTGACCGCAAAAGATTCTTTTGAATGTGTAGCTTTGGTAGCAAAGTATTTCCATTTTTTCAGAGACATGCACTTACAGATGGACCAGAAAGAATCTTTGACAAAAGGATTGGATTTCAAGGATTCATCAACTGTTTTTCAATACTACTCTAAATTTCCAACAGTAGAAAACTATACCATACCTAACAAGATCAACAAGAAAAGTATTGAAGGGTATTGGCAAAGTGAGAATGGAGATTTGGCCTTTCTAATCGTTAAGTATAAAACTCCAGTCAACGAGTATGCAGCAATTGCTCTCCAAAGCGATAGGTACTATTGGCATAAAAACCAGATTAGGTTTGAGTTTTCGCATTTAGGTAATGGAAAATACCTTGCTACTCGATGGAATAATGCTAGAAATGCAAGATGTTTTGATGCTACACTTTCAGATTCCATATTGACTATCGGTACTCACAAATTTTTTCGGATGAAAGATGCCAATACATTTGTCGACAACTATAAACCCACTTATAGTAGCAAATTGGAATTTAGGGAACTTTCTGCATTAACCAACTATATTAGAATTCCTGATTTTGACCAAACACAAGATCAAGTGGATTCAATAGTAAAAAAATATAAATCGCTTATTCTGTCTAAACCCAATCTAATTATTGACATAAGAGACAATCTGGGAGGCAATGATGATAGCTATTATCCATTGCTTGATTACATATACGATACAAAGAAAATAAAGGTACCTTATACCATGTCTTTTTACGCAACTGATGAGAACATAGCAATTTTTGAAAAGGATATAAGAGAATCTGAAGAGTTTAAAAAAGATTCAACTCGTTTTCTCCGAATACTATCCAATAATAGAGAAAATAGAGGTCGTTTTGTAAAGCCTTCTTTTGGTACACTTAAAACGGATACTATTTATCCTTTTCCCAATAAGATTGCGGTAATTACCAATAATGGTTGTGCCAGTACGGCAGAAGGGTTTATCATGATGGCAAAAGAAAGCCCAAGAGTAAAAATATATGGAACCAATTCTGCAGGATGTTTCAATTATGGCAATATATTGTTTTCTCCAGTTGCTTGTTTGCCAATAGAAATTGGTGTTCCGTCCTGTAAAGTATTTTTTACGCATCCAAACTATAACAACCTAGAAAACGTTGGCTTTGCTCCAGATGTTAATCTTTCGAAATTTAAAGCAGGGAAGTGGGTGTCAATCGTACAGGAAAACATGGAAAAAAGTTCTTCTAAATAGAATTGTCGTACTTTTCCGTTCCTTTTTACAACATATTAATTCGAATATTAGGTAATGAAACGTTACAATTTTAACTCTGGCCCTTCTATCCTTCCCCAAGAAGTATTGGAACAAGCAGCAAATGCAGTGCATGATTTTAATGGTTTGGGACTTTCTATATTAGAAATTGGACATCGTACGCAATGGTTTGTAGATGTTATTGAGGAGGCTCGCTCCTTGATCAAAGAATTAATGGGCTTGGGTGATGATTACGAAGCGATATACGTACAAGGAGGTGGCACCACATCGTTTATGCAAGTGCCCATGAACCTTTTGGATACAGATGGCACGGCGGCGTATGTCAACAATGGTATTTGGGGCAGAAAAGCCATACAGGAAGCCAAGTACTTCGGTAATGTGGAAGTAGTTGGTTCGACTGAAGACAAAAACAACTCTTATATCAATAAGGAATTAAACGTCCTTTCTGGGATGTCTTATCTCCATTTTACCTCCAACAATACGGTGGAAGGTACGGAATGGTTTAGTGTTCCAGATGCCAATGGCGCTCCAATCGTTGTGGATATGAGTAGCGATATATTCAGTCGTCCATTGGATTTTAGCAAATACGACTTGATTTACGCAGGAGCTCAGAAAAATGTGGGAGCTGCCGGAACGGTTATGGTGGTTGTCAAAAAAGATATTTTAGGTAAAATAAAACGCCCGATTCCTCCCATCATGGATTATCGTGAGCATATCAAAGCGGATTCTTTGCTTAATACTCCGCCTGTTTTTGCCATTTATGTTTCTTTATTGACATTGAAGTGGATTAAAAAAGAAGGTGGTTTGGCCGAAATGGAAAGAAGAGCAATTGCTCGTGCTGATCGTTTTTATAACTTTTTGGATAGTACGCCTTTGTATCGTCCGTTAGTCGCAAAGGAAGATCGCAGTCGTATGAATGCCACTTTTGCCATTGATGACACAGCCAAGGAAGAGGCATTCCTCCAACTTTGTAAGGAAACTGGAATGGTAGGCGTAAAAGGACATAGAAGCGTTGGTGGTCTTCGGGTAAGCATGTACAATGCCTTGCCAATGGAAGATCTGGAAGCTCTTATTTCTGTTATGTCAGATTTTGCGAACAAGAATAGCTAGACTGGCACTTGGTTTGCTTTTAGCATACGAATTATAACAAAATCAAAGGTATCGACATCAACAGGAGGTATTACCTTTGCACTTTCAAAAATGAAATATGAAAAAATTATTGTTGATAGGGGTTTCATTGTTTGCCTTGATGCAGTCTTACGCACAAAGTGCAGAGGCGGATTCCAAAGATATAATGGCCAACCTACAAGATGTAGGTTTTGAAAAATCCATTGAACGCATCGATGCAAGTTTAAAGACTTACCCGAACAGTTATGTTCTTCTGAGGGATAAGGTGATGCTGAATTATTTGCGTCGCAATTTTAACGATGCTATTAGTTATGGTAAACCATTGTTGGACCGTTCGGATGCAAATGAGGACATTTTTGTATTGGTGGGCAATTGCTATGCAGCTATCGCTGATACAAAGGAAGCTTCCAAAGTTTTCAAAAAAGGCCTTTCGAAATTTCCTAAAAGCTCTTTGTTATACGCCAACTATGGAAACGTATTGGAGGCGGACGGTGACAAGAAACAAGCCATCGACATTTACGAAAAAGGAATCCAAGCAGATCCCAATGTGAGTGGTAACTACTACAATTTGGCAAAATTGTATGCCCAAAATGACAACCCTTTGTGGAGTGTTATCTACGGAGAAATGTTTGTTGACCTGGAAAGTCTTTCTCAGAGAACAAAAGAAATAAAGTCATTGCTGTTCAACCAATATAAGGTGCTCTTTGCTGTCAGAGGTGAGTTGGATAAATATATCACGAACGGAAAACCATTTGAAAAAGCAGTAGCTTCCACTTATGCCAAATACAAAAGTATCTTCAGCAATGGTATTACTACAGAAAGTCTAATTTCTTTGAGAGGTCAGTTTATCGTTGATTGGTTTCAAAGTGACTTATACAAACAGTTTCCTTTCCGTCTTTTTGATAGAGAAAGACAATTGCTAAAACAAGGCAATTTTGATGCATACAATCAATGGCTTTTTTCTGCATACAATGAAAATGCCTACAACTCATGGGCAAACAACAATGCAGAGGAAGTCAAAGCATTTGAAAACTATCACCGAAACGTGATATTCAAGCCTAGTCCTAATGAATATTATCCACATTAAAAATGAATAAAACAAAATTGAAAGCGAACCAATACTGGTTCGCTTTTTTTAAGTTTGGATATTATACTGTAAATTTCATTTGCAAAACATCACAATGTCAATCCGCAATCTCAAATTGAGCTACATATTGTACAATTTTTTCCATAAGAAAAAATTGAAACACAATATTCCTTTGTATCGAAAATACGGTTTACACAAGCAATACTATTCATCGATTTCAAGTGCGGATTTCAAGCATTTGGACAATGCTGCTACTAGAAAGGAAGATATTTCGAAAATAAAAGAATCGATTTTTTTCCAAAAACAAAATAACGATAACCAAGAAAGTCTTTTACGATATTTCGATAGAGGCTTCAGTGTAGTAAGGGGATTTATATCGACCGAGAAAGCAGATGAAGTAAATCACGAGATTGAACGATTGCGGCAAAACGGCGAGTTAAATTTCACTAATGGCAATAAACTGATGTTCGCCATTCACAAATCGGAAACTATTAAGGATATTGGGTTAGACGCGGATCTGATGCATTTTTTGGATATATTGATGGATGGTAAAACCAAACTTTTCCAAAGTATCAATTTCATCAACGGGAGCCAGCAGAAGACGCATTCGGATAGTATTCACATGACTACTTTTCCTTTGGGCGGATTGATTGGCGTCTGGATTGCATTGGAGGATGTCGATATGGAAAATGGTGCGCTACATTACTATCCTCAAAGCCATCGATTACCATATTACATGAATAGTGACTATGACAATGAAGGAAATTTTTGGAAATTGGGCGAAAAAGGTTACGAAGAATACGAAAAAATGTTAGCAGAAAAAGTTGCGGAACTTAATCTTGAAAAAGAAATTTTCACTTGCAAAAAAGGTGACATGCTGATTTGGCATGCCAATATCCTTCACGGAGGGGAACCTCATATTGACAAAACAAGAACTCGAAAAAGCATGGTATTCCATTATTTTGACATGGACGCTATCTGCTACCACGAAGTATCGCAACGACCAGCATTATTCGAATCCTAAATATGACAAAGACAGCGAATTTGCTGTCTTTGTTTGTAAAAATAAGTGATGAGAAACTGTTGTGTATTTAGACATTTTTTCATCAATTTTATATTATATTAGGATTGCTTCACTTCGTTCGCAATGACGTCGTTTTTTATCGAAAGTTTGAAAATTAAACGTCATTGCGAGGAAGAATGACGAAGCAATCTCTTAATTCTCCAACTTCTTTCCTAAATGTACAATGGGTAATGGGAATATTGCTATTACTCCTCCTCGATGGTGTTCAAACCTTTTACGGCAATATATTTTTGCCACTTTTCAATAAGCAAACGCATGTCATCAGGGAGTGCTGATTCGAACATCATTTCTTTCCCTGTTTTAGGATGGATGAATCCAAGACTTCTTGCGTGTAAGGCAACACGAGGACAAAGGATAAAACAATTATCGACGAACTGTTTGTACTTGCCATAGATGGTACCTTTCAATATACGGTCACCACCATATTCTGCATCGTTGAATAATGTGTGACCAATATGTTTCATGTGTACGCGTATCTGGTGTGTACGACCTGTTTCCAATCTACATTCCACAACGGTCACATAATTGAGCCTTTCCAATACCTTCCAGTGTGTAACGGCATTTTTGCCAGTTTCTCCTTCCGGAAATGGTGCAAATATTTTTCGAGTACGAGGATGACGACCGATATGCACGTCAACCGTACCTTCGTCCTCTTCCATATTGCCCCAGACAACCGCCGTGTAACGACGATGCACGGTATGCTCAAAAAACTGTTTGGCCAAATGTGCTGCAGCTTCTCCGGTTTTTGCCAATACAATCAGCCCAGTTGTGTTCTTGTCAATTCTGTGAACCATACCAAAACGCGGTAAATTATCTTCTTCCGTATTGACGTTGTTTTTCTGAAAGTGAAACGCAACAGCATTCAATAACGTTCCAGTATAATTGCCAACCCCAGGATGAACAACCATATTGGGTTTCTTGTTGAGAACCAAGACTGTATCATCTTCATAAACGATGTCCAATGGAATGTCTTCTGGGACAACTTCTGTGCTGATAGGTGCAACAATACTCATCAACAACACTTCATCACCAGGGTGCACTTTGTAATTGCTTTTGACAATTTTGCCATTGACGGTCAGGAATCCAGCTGCAATACTTTGCTGTACCTTGTTGCGGGTTACATTGGCCAATTTGGCATGTATCCATTTATCAATACGCAAAAGGTCCTGTCCTTGATCTACCAAAAAGCGTTTACGCTCGTATAATTCCTCTGTATTTTCCTCTTGTTGGGTGATATCCACTAATTCATCCATGCTGCAAATGTACGCTTTGACGATTATCGTTGTATTTAAACTTATTTTTGCAAAAGGAAAACAAAGAATTATCAGATGAGCAAGCAAGTTTTTTTTCAGGATTTAGGACGGAAAGAGTATAAAGAAACATGGGATTATCAGGAAGAAATCCTAAAAGCGAAGGTGGAGAAGAAAACCGAGGCAAGAAAACTATCAGAGCATCCTGATTTTGCTGCTGCGGGTATTCAAAATGATTTGATTTTCGTAGAGCATCCTTTGGTGTACACTTTGGGGAAGACCGGACACGAAGAAAACGTTTTGATATCTGACAAAGAAAGAGAGGAGAGAGGTATTGAATATTTTCATATTAATCGTGGAGGAGATATTACATTCCATGGGCCAGGACAGATTGTCGGTTATCCAATATTGGATTTGGAACAGTTCAAGCCTGATCTTGGCTGGTATCTTCGTAATCTCGAGCAAGTTATTATTGATACCGTTGCGGAATATGGTATTGATGCAGGAAGAAGCACTGGAGAAACCGGCGTGTGGATCAATCCAGACCATTCAAGGAAAATCTGCGCCATGGGTATTCGTTGTAGCCGTTGGGTGACGATGCATGGATTTGCACTGAACGTCAATACGGAAATGGATTATTTCAACTATATCGTTCCTTGTGGTATCCAAAATAAATCTGCAACTTCCATCGAAAAAGAAATTGGCCACAAAGTCGATATGGAAGAAGTAAAAGAAAAACTTCGAAAAAACTTCGAAAAGGTTTTTGAAGTGGAAATGGTATTGGAATAATTAAATATCTAAAACCAAAATCTTATTCCTACAGAAGTTAGAAATTGATTCGATTTTTGATAGCTAATTCCAATGGCTTCTTCATTGGCATTCATATCATGTAACTTGATATAACTATATTGGATGTTGGCATTTGCCGAAATATGTTTTGTCAAAAAATAATTTATTTCCGGTGCCACGAAATAAGCATTGCCTTTGGTTCTGTAATCATAAGTACTATAAAAATCATTGGACTCCAAAGTGTTGGTAAGCGAGTAAGAGTATATTCCAATTTTCGGAACAAACAACCATTTTTCACCTACATTTATTTTGTAAAAAACATATCCGAACCAACTACTCATTTTGGCTTTGGTACTATTTCCTACATATTGGATTGTTTTGATAGACGGGCTACTGAATTCCCCGCCGCCGCCTATTCCCCAGTTTTCATAAACTTTAAATCGAATATCAAAGCTGGTTGATGCACTTGTTTTGTAGCTTTTTGAAATGAAATTGTTGCCAGAAAAGGTTTTAATACCTTCATTAACCCCGAAAGAGAAAAGCTTGTCTCCGAAGATTGTTTTGTCTTGCGCTTTCGATTGTATCAATGTTAGAAAAATGCCAATAACAATAAAATAGATTCTCATGGTAGGCGAACTTTAACGGTTTGAGTGTTGTAAAGGAGGTTTTGGAATTTGGCAGTGTCGACATAAATCTGTTGGTGTAAATCTGGAAATTTGTTGATGGAGTCGGCAACTATATAGGTATTGGGTAACTGGATGTATAAATATCCATTTGAACGTGGAAAAGTAAACTGGAAACTCCCATCACTATTTGTCGTTGTCCTGGAAATGACGACAGGTCCACTTTGTGGATTTAAGTCGTAGGTGGAACGAGTCAATGCAGCCATCATATTCAAACTTAGATTCGCAATAGGTTGGTTGAGTGTATCCGTAATGACTCCTTTAACAGTCTGAAAAGTATTTCCTTCAAAGTGAAGTTTATTGCAAGCAGATACACCAATAGTTATAAGGCAATAAAGGGTAATTATTTTTTTCATAAAGCTATTCTTAGCATTAGTGTACGCAAGATTAAAGGTAAATGTTTGCTACAAAAAATAATTTTAAATGATTATGGTTTTCTAGAGTTAAAATATTAAGCCAATCAATCCCATTTATCGAAGGAGCCGTGTTAAGTCTAGTTCGGTTGCTTGATAGGTTGAGATTTGAGCGCCTTGATCTTTAAAACAAAAAGCCCTAAGATTTCTAGGGCTTCTCGTTATGTGTCTTTTTTAGATTATGGATACGGATGTCCGCCTCCTTTATGTCTATCGGCATGGAAGTCTTTACCTCCGGGAGTCGTTACAATCTCACATTCTGCAACACATATTGCGGATGCGGTTACACCATCATCTTGCCATCTCCATGCTACAGGTACACTGTTGATCTGTTTGGCTTCAGCTTGAGTCATAAAACGAACTTGCAAGTCACGTTCCATCTGAATGATGCCATTTTGCAATTCCATAAAATCTCCGTTTTCCTCATTGTGGAAATGTGGCATACAAACACCAAGATTGTACTTTGCCAACTGTTTCATGATTTCTTGGACTTCTGGAAGTTCTATAGCCTCCTGAGCCTCACGTAAGGGAAGCGGTAATCTTTCAAAAATGGAAGATCCTTCCATAGGGGTTGTGTTCATAGTAATTGTTTTTTAAGGTTAAATATTCCTATAAATTTAGTGTATTTATAATAAGAATTTCTTTTTAACAGTAAAAAACGGAACATCTATTAACAAATTAACAATTCATTGTTTATTAATGCTACCTTATAAGTTGAAACTCGTTAATACCCAATTATGTCCAATATCCACGACGGGCGCACCACAATAGGAGCAAGTATCGTTTGTCGTATCGTCATAAGGCGCACCACAACTGCCGCACTCGTAACTATAAGCAATTTCTTTAGGCGGTGTTTGTAAAGCATTCAGACTTTTGGAAAGAACCATGTCGAAATGACCATCAATGAAATCTCGATCCAACCATTGTGCTCTTCCGTCCTGAATCCTCACTCGTTTATAACTAGCCCCCAATCTGAAATAAAGGTTGAGATTGCCATTTTCTGTAGAATAATTAGCAAGCGTCACATCATTCAAATAAAGTCTATCAAAAACAAAAACGCCATTTTTTTGCTTAACTGCCAACAGCTTTTCTGCAATTTCCTTTGAAGCAAAACGATCCAACTTTTTGTTGTTGTCTCCACTCAATACTTCCATGATTTGCATGAAAACGTTGGAGGCTATATCTTCCATCTTTTGGATAGCAAATAACGGATCGTTTTGGACAAGATTCAGTAGGTTAGGATCTGTAATCAAACTATTATTAGGTCTACTGTAATCTTGATCCTGCGTGATTTCACTCAAAATCCAGTCATAACTTGCATTGTTGACCAATGTTTTACAGTTCGGGCAACGACTTACTTCTCCTAATTTATGATCAAGAGAGGCTCCACAATTAGGACAGTTGTCAGTACTATAAAGGTCTCCTTGGTTTGCCTTCCCATCTTTTCTTCTAATGAATGTCCAATATTCCGAATCTTCATCTCCATAATACGATTCATTGAGTGAAGGATAATTATCGCAGATAAAATGATCATCCATAGAAAAAGTGATGGCAATATCCACACATTCGTAAGCTCGATCACTGTATATATTGGCAACAGAAATGTCATATATCCGAATATTGCTCAGACGGTTGTGCTGCGTCAGTTTTTGCATCATTTCGAACTGAGCAACGAATCGTTGATAAACACCGTCGCTTATCCATTTGCGTACCTTACTGAGGTCCTGCATCTGCCATGCGGACTGGATTTCCATAAATGCAGTGGTTATTTTTTGTGGATTGAGACCCTCCGGAAAATTTTTACTTCCTAACGGTCCTCTATAGTTACCGCTGTCATTATCGTTATCACCATCAGAATCCAAAAAGGAACCGATAGTTCCCAATATGTTGTCCATCACATTTTGTGAAGAGGATCCTCCACCAGAAACATTTTGTTTGTTACTATTAGTATTTTGATTTTTTTTCTTGTTTATAAGAATGATGACAATTACTATGATGATAATGAAGAAAAAACTTCCTCCTCCACCTCCTCCACCAATGCTGATGCCACCACCTCCAAAACCACCACCGCCACTACTATGGCTTCCCCCACTACTGTGGCTACTATGTCCTCCGGCTCCTCCTCCTCTTGCGAAAGAGTCGGAAAGTAGGAAAAATAGCGAAACCAATGTCAAGACGAATTTGTTGCTGTTAGAGGCAATAAACTTCATGTGAAAACAATTATACTTTCAGGCGATATTAAATGGATTGTTTTATTGAGGTAAAGGAGGTGGAACTGTGTTGAACAAAGAAGAAAGTTCATCCACTTCTGATGCATTACCCCAATTTGTCATTCCTGTTTTCCAAACCAAAGTCTCTTTTTTCAAAGAACCTGTTTGGGCAAGTTGTGCTAACTGTGTCAAATCAAATGGCCCCGTTTGTTTACCATCGTTAGCGACAAAATATTGTATCGACTGCGGAATAGGCGGAGGTGTATTAACTGGTGCAGATTGACCATTAACAGCGGCATTCATCGTATTGGCAACAATATTACCAACGCCAACACCGACACCCATACCGACTCCCATGCCGCCAACACCAGGATTTGCCGCTGCCGTTTCGATACTTTTGGCAGCTTTCATTTGAGAGAGTTTCTGTAAATCAATCTTGTTCAGACGAGAATATTCAAATATTTCCTGTTTGATATCGTCTGGCATGGAAACATTTTCCAACAAGAATTTCGTAATCTTCAAACCAAAAGAGGTAAAGTCTTCATTGAGCTTTTCTTGGCAGACAGAAGAAAGTTCTTCAATATTAGCCGCCATCTGATCGATCGTGATAGCTCCATTACCAATCGCATTGGTAAATTTATTGACAATCAGGCTACGCAGTTGGCCATTAATCTCTTCTGTGGAAAAATCGCTATTGGTTCCTGCAATCTCCTTGATAAATTTTCCACCGTCTTCTACTCGAAAAGCAAAAGTGCCAAATGCGCGCAACTCAATCATCCCAAAACGTTCGTCGTTGACAGTGATGGCATTGCGTGTACCCCAACGTTGGTCCACAAATTGCTTTGTACTTACAAAAAATACGTCTGCCTTGAACGGGCTGTTAAATCCGTATTCAAATCCTTTGATTGTACTTAAAATAGGCAGATTTTGGGTTTCCAAAGTGTACATACCCGGTTGGAAAACGTCTGCAATCTTGCCTTCGTTCATAAATACTGCTTGCTGCGATTCACGAACAGTTAGCTTTGCTCCCATCTTTATTTCGTTGTGGTAGCGCGGAAATTTCCAAACAAGCGTATCGCCCGTATTGTCTTGCCATTCAATGATGTCAACAAACTCGTTTCTTAATTTATCAAAAAGTCCCATATAATCAGATTTTTGTGTTTTGACTAATTTTAAATTAAAGATAAAGGGTTTAAATGTTTAGAGACTTGCCGTTCATGTAATTTTTATATTTTTTAAAATATTGCTAGTTTTTAATTCGTCTCATTTTAACCTAACTTAGACGTTTATTTTAAGTTATGCAAAAAAGATTTTTGGCCGTGGTTATAACCGTTTTGTCTGTATTGGTAGCTTCTGCCCAGACAAATGATAAACAAGATGCCATTTATGGCAAAAAAATGGTCAAAAAATTAGCAGCTAAAAGAATGAATGGGCGTGGCTACTATAAAAAAGCAGACGCAAAAGCGGCGAAATATATCGCGCAGCAAATGCAAAACTGGTACGTTGCTCCATTTTCGGGTAATACATACAAACAATCCTATCAATTTCCGGTCAACTATTTTCCAGATAAGATGAAAGTATCTATTGAAGGAAAAAACTTACAACCTGGTGTGGATTTTTTGATTGGCGCCACAAGTAATTCGGCTAAAGGGAAATTCAATATAGTTGAAGGCAAGCGTCGTGATTTGTTGGATACTGCAGATATGTTTTCTCTAGTGCGCAAAGCAAAAGGCAATTTTCTGTATTTCAATAATGAAAAAGATTCTACAGAGTCTAAAGAAATGACAGATATTATTAACCAAAATATGGAGTATATCCAATATAGTCCAGATGTGGTAGTGAAAGGAATAATTTTATATAGTTCACAAAAATTGACTTGGACAGTTTTGCCTTATCAAGGGAATAAAACTATCATCGAACTACACAAAAAAATAGAAGCTCCCACAACTATACAGGTAGATGTTACGGCAAAATTTGATTCTGCTTACACTACGCAAAACCTTGCAGGATATATACGTGGTAGGCAAAAGCCGGATTCGTTTATAGTCGTCTCCGCACACTATGATCATTTGGGAAGAATGGGAAAGCGAACTTTATTTCCTGGTGGCAACGATAATGCGAGTGGAACAGGTTTTGTGTTATCGCTGATGCGACACTATGCACTGCATCCTCCGAAATATACGATGGTGTTTTTATTTTTTTCAGGAGAGGAGATAGGGTTGAAAGGTTCCGAATATTTTACCCAAAATCCTTTATTTGATTTAAAAAAGATTAAATTCCTATGGAATTTTGATATGGCTGGAACTGGTAAAACGGGTATTCAAGTAGTGAATAGCACAATATTTACACAACAGTTTGCCATTTTGGATTCTATCAATAAAGCCACACATTTATTAACTGATATTAAAGTAAGAGGATCGGCTGCCAATAGCGATCATTATTGGTTTTACAAGAAAGGAGTTCCTTGTTTTTTCTCCTATACTTTAGGTGGTGTTAACTATCACGATATCAACGACACATATAAGTCACTTCCTTTCGACGCATGGGGCAATTATCAATTGTTGGTAGAGCGCTTCTTTGATGCATTGTAATCACTTGTGTTTTTTGAAAGAATAGAATGTAAATTTGCTAGGCAATTCATTTGTTCAATTCAATCAAATACATGCGTAGACGATTTTTATTTATACTATTATTTCCCTTATTTACATGGGCGCAAAAGCCCGTGATTGTGCCGTCTTCGGTAATTTATCAGGAAATTAAAAAGCTAAATATTTTAGGTACGGTTTTGTATATGGCGGCTCATCCAGATGATGAGAATACGGCGTTGATTGCTTATTATGCCAATCAAAAACTATACAATACCAACTATTTATCCTTAACACGCGGAGATGGTGGTCAGGATCTTATCGGACCTGAGATGCGAGAAAAATTAGGCATTATCAGAACACAAGAATTGTTGCAGGCGCGTCGATTGGATGGTGGTCATCAATATTTTGCTACGGCTAATGATTTTGGTTTTTCCAAAAATCCAGAAGAAGTTTTTACTAAATGGCCGAAAGATACTTTGTTGGCAAATGCGGTTTGGATTATTCGAAATTTGCAGCCAGATGTAATGATTACAAGGTTTCCCAAAGACTCACGTGCCGGTCATGGGCAGCATAGTGCGTCGTCTATATTGGCGGAAGAGGCGTTCAAAGCAGCCGGCGATCCTAAAATGTTTCCCGAACAATTAAAGTATGTAAAACCTTGGAAAGTCAAACGATTGGTTTGGAATACGAGTGCTTGGGCATTTTCTAACAAAAACGCTTTTGATGAATATTCCAAAAATTTAGTTCATTTCAATATTGGTGAATACAATAGTGCATTGGGAAAATCCATAGGAGAAATGGCGGCAGAAAGTCGTAGTATGCACAAAAGTCAAGCATTTGGATCGGCTGGAAATCGCGGATCGATCGAAGAATATTTTGAGCCAACTTTAGGTGTAACTGCGAAGAAGGATTTGTTTGAAGATGTGAATACAACTTGGAGTCGCATCCCTCATTCTGAAAAAGTACAACTAGATGTCAATGGATTAATAGCACATTTTTCATTGGAAAATCCAACTATAATTTTACCACAACTTATCCAAACCTATAAAGACATCTCTGCATTAGAAAATTCAGATTGGAAAAAGGAAAAGTTGAATGAAGTCAAAACAATTATTCAACAAGTTTTGGGATTGTATTTATCTTCCACTACCTCTGAGGAAACTATAGCTCCGGGTGATCATTTGACTATCATGACGGAATTGACTAATCGTTCTAATACGAACATTCAATTCAAATCGATTGATTATAAAATCAATGGCATCAATGCAACTCAATCTACAGAAATAAAAAATGATGAAGGCGGTGGTGGGAAATTTCAATATAGTATTGAAATCCCACAAAATACGCCATATTCTTTCCAATATTGGTTGAAAGAAAAACATGATGATGCGATGTATCATATTGCGAATAGGAGTGATTTGAATTCACCAGAAAATCTTCCTGCTATTTCAACTACAATACATTTGACTATAGATGGCTTGGAATTGGACTATCCAATTCCGGTGCAATATAAAAATGTGGATCCTGTAAAAGGCGAACTATATAATCCAATTTGGATTGCGCCAAAAGGCTTTGTTAATTTAGATAACAGCGCTTATATATTTGCGAATGGACAAGCTAAAACGGTGAAAGTCAAAGTCTCTACACAAGAGGATGCGCTCACTGGAACCATTGGTTTAAACGTACCTAAGGGCTGGTCTGTTACTCCGCAAACAATAGCGACACAATTAACAACACACGATGAGAAGGATCTTGATTTTACAGTTACGCCAAATGGACATATTCAAAATGGCAAGATACAAGCATTTATAGTTTCCAAGGGAGATACGAATAATTTAAGTTTGGATAAGATTCAATACGATCATATTCCAACACAACTATACATGTATCCAGCAATCGCGAAAACGAACAATATCGATATTTCCATAAAAGGTAAAAATATCGGTTATCTTATGGGTGCTGGCGATGATGTTCCTGCGGGATTGAGACAGATTGGTTATAATGTAACCCTGTTGCAAGATAAGGATATGACGGTGGCTAATTTGCAACAATTCGATGCAGTGATGATAGGAGTGCGTGCATATAATGTTTTACCCAAAATGGCGCACTATCAAGATGTTTTATTGGAATACTGTAAAAATGGAGGCAATGTAGTGGCACAATATAATGTCTTTCGTGGCTTACAGACGAATAAAATCGGACCTTATCCTTTACAACTATCTAATGATCGCGTAACGGATGAAAATGCAAAAATTACTTTTACCAATCCCGATAACAAAGCATTAAATTATCCCAATAAAATAACTGAAAAAGATTTTGATGGTTGGGTGCAAGAGCGTGGACTATACTTTCCAAATCAATGGGATGAAAAATACCAAACTATAATTGCTTGTCATGATCCCAATGAAAAAGATCTCGCAGGAGGTATTTTGATTGCTCCGTATGGCAAAGGTTATTTTGTGTATTCAGCTTATGATTGGTTTAGAGAGTTGCCTGCTGGCGTACCGGGAGCGTATCGACTATTGGCCAATTTGTTGTCTTTGGGTAAATAAAACGAACTAGAATGCAAGACGAGAAGATAGGATTGAAAAGAGTATTGGGATTAAGGCAAGCGACGGTTTTGAATATGATTGATATGGTAGGCATTGGTCCGTTTGCGGCCTTGCCAATCATATTATTGGGATTTCCTGGACGATTTAGTGTGATTCCGTGGATAATAGGAGCGATTATAAGTTTGGCTGACGGTATGATCTGGGCTGAATTAGGCTCCGCATGGCCAGAAGCTGGCGGGAGTTTTATTTTTTTACAAAAACTATACAAAGGTAAAACGGGAAGGATAATGGCGTTTTTGTATAGTATGCAAACTTCCTTGCATTTGCCATTAGTGGTAACCAGTGCGGCACTTGGATTGGTGAACTATTTGAAATATGTCGTCCCGATGGGTTATTGGGAAACCAAACTCGTTATGGTCGCCATCGTGGCAATTGTCATTGGTTTATTGTATAGGAAAATTAGTTCCGTTGGAAAAATAGGTATGGCCATGTCGGTTGTCATGGTTTTTATGTTGTTGTGGACGATTGGGACAGGAGCTTTTGCTTATGATAGTCACTTGATGGATTCCAATTCTGCTAATATGCCACATTTTGATAGTTGGTTCAAAATAGCGTTTTGGATGATGGTTGGTCAATACACGTCCAAGACGGTCTATGCATTTTTGGGATACTATAATGTTTGTCATATTGGTGGAGAAATTAAAAATCCACATCAGAATATTCCGCGTAGTATTTTACTTTCGATTGGTATCATTGCCGTTTTGTATATTGCCATGCAGTGGTTTGTTGCTGGGGCAGTTCCTGTTTCAGAAATAAAAGATGGTAATGCGCCGTTGCTCAGTATTTTCTTTGAAAAAGTCTACGGTAAAAACGTCGCCTATATAGTCACAGGTATTTTGGTGATTGTGGCTTGCTCCTCCTTGTTTGCATTGATGTTGGGTTATTCAAGGATTATTTACGCCGCTGCGAAGGAAGGTTTGCATTTCAAATTATTTGCACACCTGCATCCGACAAAAGATTTTCCGGATTATGTCTTATTGGTATTTGGAAGCATAGCGATTATTTTCTGTATGTGTTTCGAACAAACTTCCACTGTTTTTAGCTTTATCGTTGTTACCAGAATATTTATCCAATTTATCCCACAAGCTATTGGAGTGATATTGCTCCGTATAAAAAAAAGAACGTCAGAATTACACTTCAAAATGCCAGCTTTTCCCATATTGGCAATTTTTTCCATATTGGTTTGGGTGCTACTTTTTGTTAGTTCGGGTTGGAAATATGGCAAATTTGGGATTGGGGTGATTATTTTCGGATTAATTTTTTATAAATTGTTAATAAAAAGTAATAATCGAAAAGAAAATTGAGTAATTTTGTGAAAATTGGCTTTTAACTCTTCTAAATTTTGACATAGAAAAATTTAGAGGTCTATCTATTTATGTTACATTTTAATAAAGCAACCTAGTACCTTTGTCCCGCTATAAACTTATTTTAAAACATAACCTCAAATTACAAATATGAAAAAACTCTACTCTAAAACTTTATTTTTCCTTATTCCTGGTCTATTGACTTTGTTGTCAGTCAATGGGCAACGACGACTAGTCAATCTAGATTTTGATAAAGATGCAAGAATTGTTGCATATGGTACTAGTAGTGCAATTAGTACTACCAGCACCGCGATAGATGGTTCGTATGTATTTGCTGGCACTGGCTATAGTGGAGGGGCTAGCTCGGGTTCAAAAATAACGCTTGGCGGTACAGTTATTGGGCAAAGAGGTGGTGGTGAAATTTTTACTATTCCTGCAGCAGGAAGCAATAACGCCAGACAAATAAATTTTTCAAGTGGATCAAGTACAACGGTGAATTTTAATAATACAGGAGGTTATAAGTTTTCCAATATATATTACTTAACCTGTTGTGCATTTAGACAATATTTATTTTTAGGTTGTTTAAGTTTCGTTTAAATACCGTTTTGTTTAAGAACTGAATGATAGTGGTAGCGGTTA
>QFOI01000330.1 GCA_003241175.1 Pseudopedobacter saltans | reverse complement strand
AGTAATAATGATTTTACAGGAGCAATAGATTTGAACAAGTATTTTGAAGTGACAATCTCGCCGGACAATAATGCGAAATTATCATTGTCTTTGATTGAATTTGTAATGCAGCGATCAGCAACGGGTCCAAGACAATGGTCGATTCGGTCAAGTTTGGATAATTTCAAAACCAATATTGCTTCCTCTGTTTCTAATGGAAATGTCAGATTGACTGGCGACAATATATTTCAGATCGCCGATCGTGCTTATGTAAGTGCTTTAAGTGGCAACAAGCTTGTATTGGATAATAGTTTTAACAATATTGTAGGATCTGTAAGTTTTAGGTTTTACGCTTACAATGCAGAAACTACAGGAGGCAGTTTTTCTTTGAACAGTGTTCGTTTTGATGGCAAAGTAGAGTAGGACTTTGCTTTTTTTATTGTTTCTTTGTTCGAAGAAATGAATAGAATGAAAAAGTATTTTTTGATTGTTGGAATCGCCGTATTTGCTTTTGTAGCTTGTAAAAATGACAAAAAAACATATACAACTACTGCGGGACAACAAGGCGATGTTCGTTTTTCCATTAAGGATGATACGTTGGCGGCGTTCTTGTTAGGCGGAGTATATACATTTCAAGGTTATGGTGGAGCTGAAAAAACATTTCAAATGATAAAAATGGAAATGTCTTCTCAGCCTGGTGATGATAAATTTGTCAATAATCTGGATATTGTCTACCGCAAATTATTCGAATATCCCTATCATCAATCACAAAAAGAAAAAATCGATTCCAGAAATATTCTGCGCTCTTGGTGGGACGTTAATAATCAACATGAGTTTCATCTGTTGTTGACACAATTACAGGAAAAAGGACATGAGGATCTCTATCGTCAAGTCAAAAAAGTATTGGACGAAAATGGTGGCGCAAATGCCAATACAAAGAATATTGATTTCAAAAAGTATAATCTGGATACTGGAGCTATTGTGCTTCTTGATTTTGTAAAGAAAAACTATAATGCATTTCCTAGTTCGGGTATCAGGGCCTGGGATATTGCTCGCTATTCCAATCTTGTATGTCTTGGATATGGTGCCGAATATGTTGATCGTAATACCGGTCTGACTTATTTAATGACTATTTTAGCAGAAGCGCGGAAAGATTATGCTAATTGGAAAGATTATTACGATGGTTTTATGCTTGGGCGACGTTTCTGGGGAGGTGATACCACCAATAACGAAGTATACCAAAAGACTATTACGGAGATGCAAGAAGGGGATTATAGTGCCTATAAATATTTGCCATTAAAATAATTGGATTTATCATAATGTATGTGGGATGTTTACAAAAAAGGATTTAGAAGTTTTCTGCAATTGGAGAAATCTTTAGGCGACAATTCTGTTGAATCTTATTTGCGTGATGTAGATAAGTTGACATCCTTTTTTGAATCTGAAAATCAAGATTCCAAACGACCAAGCGACGTTAACTTGAAGATCCTGCAATCATTTATCCAATGGGTTGCAGAGCTCGGAATGACACCTACTTCTCAAGCAAGGATTATCTCTGGTATTAGAGCCTTTTTTAAGTACTGTGTTACGGAAGGTCTGGTTAATGCGGATCCTACTGTCTTATTGGAATTACCCAAAATTAGACGCAAACTGCCTGACTTTTTGAGTGTGGAAGAAATCGATGCATTAATGGACAAAATTGATCTTAGCAAGTCGGATGGACAAAGAAACAAAGCCATCATTGAAACGATGTATAGTTCTGGTCTTCGGGTAAGCGAAGTCGTCAACCTGAAAGTTAGTAATCTTTATTTTGAAGAAGGATTTATTCGTGTCATTGGAAAAGGAGATAAAGAACGTCTAATTCCAATCGGATCGGAAGCTATAAAATATATTCAAATCTATATGGAGACTATAAGGCGCCATATGCCAATAGTCAAGGGTTTTGAGGATTTTCTTTTTTTGAATCGTTTTGGAAAATCTCTATCCAGGATAATGATTTTCAACATAATCAAGTTATTGGCAAAAGATGCTGGAATAAAGAAAAAAGTTTCTCCGCATACATTACGCCATTCTTTTGCGACGCATTTGGTTGAGGGTGGTGCGGATCTGCGTGCCGTGCAAGAGATGCTTGGGCACGAAAGTATTACAACTACGGAGATTTATACGCATTTGGATAGAGATTATCTACGATCAACATTACAGTTGTTTCATCCCTCTTTTCAAAAATAATTATTGTTTGTATTCTTTTCGCATAAAGATCGTGCTACTATCGGTACATAGTTCGATATAGTAATCATATTGGGAATATCTTTTCAAACTAAGTTGTTCTAGTACCTTTTCGTTATTATTCATTAAGTATGTTGTTATTGAATCAGGAACCGCCGTTATTGAATCCTTAGTGAAACCTCGTCTTTGCACATTGTCCAATATGGCCCTAAAGCTTTCGGGACTTGTTTGCATTCCAAAAGAAAAATTTTTGTTTTGTTTGTTGAGTATATCGGAGCGTTTGTAAAATATTGTAGCCTCTTGTGGAAATTGATAGCCTGTAATTTCCCAAAAGTCTTCACTGTACATATGTCTATCCGGGAATATCCAAGCTGTTAGAAAGTACAATACTATAAGTGCAGGTAAGATGGCCATCCAACGGAGGTATAGAGGTACTTTTTTTCGCTTTAGATAGTTGTAGCCTATTTGAGCTATACCGAAAGGTAATCCGAATATAAATGCGAAAGAAACACCTAAAACTATTATTAACGCTACAATGTCCATACTCAATGTTTATCCCTGAGGTATGACCGTATCTTTTTGACCAGTGAAAATACTTGAAATAGCTTTTCCTCCATAGATCCGTTTATCCAATCTGTTTCCTATGATAATGATCGTTGCAGTATCTTGTATCAATCTTGTAAATACAGAGTTGGTTCCGTGCCATTTGCCATTATGGTAGATAACCGAATCTCCATTTTTGTTGAAGAGCATCCTCCAAGCCAAACCATAGTTGTGCATCGATGCCCGTTCATTGCTTTGTGGTTCGTATGCCATTTTCAATGTGGATGCCTTTATATAGTTGTGCATGTAAAGGCTACGATCCCATAGTAGTAAATCGCGTACTGTACTATAAACATTTTTGTCTCCATAAGTAAGGTCTGTTTGGTCCATAGGATAAGGACGAGACCCATTATAGGTCAAGAGGTAATTAGCTGTATCTTTTGCTTCGAACACATAAGTGTCTTTCATTCCCAATGGTGTGAATACGCTGTCTTTCATGTATTTCGGAAATGATTGCTTGACTATTTTTTCCAAAATGGATGCCAACAACATAAAATTGGTGTTGCAATAGTGAAAATGCGTATTGGGATTGGATAAAATGGGCGGTTTGTTAGATATCATAAAATCTATGACGTCTTGGTTGGTTGCCTTGTGGTGACGATCCCAACCTTTGTCCATAAAATCAAGATAATTGGGAAGTCCGCTTCTATGAGCCAACAGCATCTTGACTGTAATGCCATGGTAAGGCAAATCAGGAAAAAATTTCTGTATGGAATCGTCTAAATTGATTTCCCCTCTTTCCCAAAGATGCAAAATCGCCATTCCGGTAAATGTCTTGGATGTGGAAGCGATGTGCATGGGCGAATGTTCCGTAATAGGAGTGCGTTTTTGGAAATTGTAAATACCACTATAATCTTCAAAAACAATCTGTCCATTTTTGGCTACCAATAGTTGTCCATTGAAATTGTTGCCTAGTATACGATGAGCGGCAGCTTCGGCAGAATCATGGTACTTTTTCAGTTCTTCAGGCGTCAATTTTCTAAAAAAAGAATCATCCCCTTCGGTCAATACGCCTGTACTTGTATCAAAAAGAGCATCCGGATTTTTTTTGTCCTTCGGCTTACAGTTGCACATCATTATGCCGGCCATTAATCCGACTGCTATAAACGAAAATTTATTTACCACGAGCGTTTCACGAAGTTTGTTGAGCAATAAAAACAGAACACTGTTTCAAGACTCAATATTACGCCAATATTATCTATGTCGCTATGTCGCCAATGTAAAAATTTACGAAAACTTAAAAATTTTCCATAAGTGCAATCATAATCTAAAAATGATGTATTTATGCAATATGTAATCTTGTTTAATTCGACGTAAATACGCAAATATGGCTATTGTTTTGTTTGATACGGAAGATCGGAAAAGTTTGTATCCTTTTACCTACACAAGGTCTGTTGCGGATATGAGATTGGGTATTTTGACCATAAAGGAATGGTGGGAGATCATAACCAAGCAAAAAGTATTTGTACTTACTAAAGAATATTTGCAAAATATGTATCCTTCTATGCCCGAAGGAAAACATTTCTTTATCCATTCGCAAATACTTACCAACGTCAATCTGTTAAAAAGGATTCTTCTTTTGTCCGTTGGTC
>QFOI01000329.1:850-5255 GCA_003241175.1 Pseudopedobacter saltans | reverse complement strand
GATTTCCCATAGTTGCGTTGGAATTTTATTCCTTTGAAATTGGGATACTTTTGACGGATTTCCTCAATGACTTTCCAACTATTATCCGTACTACCATCGTCAATGAAAAGGACTTCATAACTGTAATTGTTGGCATCCATCACACGGACGATCCATTCACTCAATTCAGGAAGTGATTCATCTTCGTTAAAAAGCGGTATTACAACTGAAATATCCATGTATAAATATAAGTATTAACCTTGTGTAAATGGTTGTTGTTGTGGATTCTTTTTGGCAACAGCCGCAGCAATAAGAGAACCAATAATGCCGCCAATTGCTAAAAATAGCATTTTGCTACCTATAAAGGTTGCCCAAAATTGTTGTTTGTCTTGTTTTAATTTAGCTTTCAAATCAGATGGACTCAGCCCTTCCTTTTGAAATTCCAACTTACCAAGTTCAAATCTCTGCTCTAGGATATTTGGAAAAATAAATTTCAAAGCAATGATGGACCATAAAATAAACAAAACTATTACAACGGCATTTGCCCTAAAACAATAGGCGAATGTATTTCCAAATGTAATATTACCATGATTTTCCTTAGAAAATAAATTTCCAATAATTATTAAGCCAATGATTAAAATTAGATAAGGAACTAAACCAAATATCTCATTATCATTTTGTTTAATTAGATAAATCATAATCGAGTAAATTATTAATACTAGTGATAGTATTGCACCTTTAGGTACGTGAGTTTTAGATTTTTTTTTTTTTTTTAATTTAAAATTAATTTCCCTTTAGATAAGATTCCAACAATTGCACCTTTTAGTTCTTGATCAAAAAACGGCGAATTGGCTGACTTACTCTTATTGTTTTCTTTGGTTAAAACAGTTGTTGCGTTTGGATCAAAAATGGTCAATTCTGCCATACTGCCCATCTCAAAACCATTGTTTAATCCAAAAACGTTTCTCATATTGGTAGAAAAAAGTTTGACTACTTGTTCTGTTTTTAGTTGCGGTATGGCTGTTTGCACGGCTGCATACGCTGTTTGCAAACTGATTGTTCCATTTTTTGCGTATTCAAATTCTATGATTTTGTCGTCCCAATGCTGCGGAAAATGATGCGAAGCAATTGCATCCACTTTATCATCCAAAACCAATTGACGAAGTGCATCGCGATCAGCACTAGTTCTTAGTGGAGGATTAAATTTGAAATTGGTATCGTATGTCACTACATCTTCATCACAGAAAGTCAAATGATGAGGAGTTACGCTAAATGTGATATTGAGACCTTCTGCTTTAGCTTTCAGTATCAATTCTGCTCCTTTTATCGTGCTGACTCCGGTAATGTGCAATTTACTTTCAGCGTAGCGAAGAAGTTCAATCTCTCTTTGGATAAATATTTCTTCACTTATGGCAGGAATTCCCGGAAGGCCTAATTGAGTAGAAACGATGCCCTCGTTCATCAATCCATGAGAACCAATCGTATTTTCAAATGGTTGTTCTATAAGCACTCCATTAAAAGATTTCACATACTGCAAAATCTTTACAAACAAACCTGCAGACTGTACTGGATATAGTCCGTCCGTAAATGCAACAGCTCCACTTTGAAACATATCAAACATTTCGGAGATTTCTTTCCCTTCAATGTTTTTTGTCGCAGCACCGAGCGGTCTAACGTGTATAGGTAGCTTGTCTGATTTTTGAACGATATATTCCACAAAAGATTTGCTGTCTATTGAGGGTTTTGTATTGGGTAACGCAAAGACATTGGTATATCCACCTGCTATTGCAGCCGCTGTGCCGGATTCTACAGTCTCTTTCTGCTCTAGTCCTGGATCGTTAAAATGAGCAAAAACATCTACGAATCCTGGGGAAACAACTTTTCCCCGAAGATCGATCTCCTTGTCTACCTCCTCGTGAATGTCTTTTTTTACCAAAGCTAATTTGCCATTTTTTACCAAAATATCATATTGGCCATTGTTGTAGGAAGAAAGAGGATCGACGATGGTCGCATTACGCAAAAGGATATCCATATTCGAATGAAGAAATTTTGGCGCAAGATAGGCTGAAATTTGCAAAAAGCCATTACATTTGCTACCCTTATCGGGAAAAAACGGGATGTAGCGCAGCCCGGTAGCGCGTTCGTCTGGGGGGCGAGAGGTCGCAGGTTCGAATCCTGTCATCCCGACAAAGAAGAACAAAGTTTAAAAATCCACAAAATTTTATTTTGTGGATTTTTCTTGTGCGAAAAACCAAAACAAAAATCCTTCCATCACAAAATCAATTATCAAATTTTCTAAATGATTAATATTACACAACAAAACAACCATTACCTAAAAAAGAGACGTAACTTCATCATCAATTCCAATACCAATGCTACGAAAAATATCATATTTTGTACTGTCAATTGTCATAGTTACCGCAATTGCCATTTACATCTGCAATAAAAAAATTTCAAAAAATTCAGAAGGAAAAATTTTTGACAGTATCGACAGTCTCCCTTACAATAAAGTGGGACTGCTCTTAGGAACTTCTAAATTCCTGGCTGATGGAAGGACCAATCTCTATTACCAATATAGGATTGATGCAACTAAAGAACTAATGGAAGCAGGCAAGATCAAATATGTGATTGCGAGTGGAGACAATAGTAGAGAAACTTATGACGAACCAACGCAAATGAAACAAGATCTTATTGATGCAGGAATAGATTCCACTCATATTTTCTTAGATTATGCAGGATTTCGAACTTTCGATTCTATGGTGAGAGCCAAAGAGATATTTGGTCAGGATTCTCTGACGGTTATATCCCAAAAATTTCACAATGAAAGAGCCATCTTTATAGCCAACAAAGAAAAAATGGCAGCAGTTGGATTCAATGCAAAAGACGTAAGTAAAAACATGGGGATAAAGACACAAATAAGAGAAAAACTTGCACGTGTAAAGGTTTATTTGGACTATTTGATAGGCAAAAAACCACATTTTTTAGGATCCAAAGTAAAAATCCCCAATTAATCTTATTTTTGATACATTGAAACTAATATTACCAATTATTGATATGTAAGAAATTCACCTTTTATTTACATCAGTAAGTTGATATAATAGATTGATAGTAACGAATAAACCAATTTAATATGAATAAAAAATACGCAAGCTTATTCCTAGGGGCTTCAATGTTCTTTTTAGGTTCTACTTATGCACAAAAACATTCTACTGAATTTTTACTGCAAAAATTCAATAGTCGTCTGGCCGAAAAGGCACCAGAAGATAGTCTTTCCAATCTAGCTTTTCTATATGCAAAAAGTATCAACAGTCAAGAAATCTACGACTCTTTGAAAAACGAAATCATAAAAATCTATCCGTCTGGTAGTACTGCTGCTACAAATGACATTATGGCTTTGTACAAAAAGGCTCAATCTGGAGATTTGACACTTGCAGAGCTGGATCAACTGAAAGCAAAATATCCGAATCAACAGTTTGACAATCCCAAAAAGACGGTTGGTGCTTATTATGGAGCCACCGTGGGAGCTGCTTTCCCTGGCTTTTTGGAAAAAGACTCAGCAACAGCTGTAGCATTGATACCGCAGATACCATTGAGCAGTCTTAATCAGATTGCATGGGGTTTTGCTGAAAAAGGAAAACACTTACCAACAGCCGAAAAAATTTCAAAACTGTCTTTAGAAAAAGTACAAGCACAAATTGCCGACTCTGCCAAAATTCCAGAAAAAAGACGTTCGGAGAATGTCAAGTCAATGAAAGAAACGTATGCTACTTATGAAGATACATACGCATACATTTTGTCTCAACTGGGAAGGAAAAAAGAAGCGCTAAAATATCAGGCAGAAGCTATTGCAGCTACAAAAGCTGAACCTGACATGAACACAAGATATATTTCATTGCTGAACGCTAATGGAGAAAGTAAAAAAGCTTTGGCAGAAGGTTCTGAAATGTATTCCAACAACCTTGGTAACGATGAGATGCTGAAACAGATTACGATAGCTTTTAAAAAGGAAAACAAAGGAAAATCTGCTGATTCTTACATCTCCGCATTGAAAACGAAAAAAGAAGCAGCAGCGAAAGCCGATATTGCAAAATCCGTCATCAATAAACCCTCTCCTAATTTCACGCTCAAAAATATGAAAGGAGAAGACGTAACATTAACAGACTACAAAGGTAAAATTGTGGTATTGGATTTTTGGGCAACATGGTGCGGACCTTGCAAAATGTCATTCCCTGGGATGCAGTTGGCACTCAACAAGTATAAAAACAACCAAAATGTCGTGTTTTTATTTATTGACACTTGGGAAGAAACGGCACCAGATGCAACAAAAACTGCCGTCGAAAAATTCATAGCAGATAAAAAATACACTTTCAATGTTTTGTATGATAAAAAATCGAATGAGAAAGATTTCGATGTAGCTACAGCATAT
>QFOI01000329.1:0-844 GCA_003241175.1 Pseudopedobacter saltans | reverse complement strand
CAGCATATACGCCATTTGGAATCACAGGTATCCCCGTTAAGTTTTTTATTGGTAAGGACAACCAAGTTAAGTTTATGGAAACAGGCTACGCTGGAAGTGATGAAAAAGTGCTTCAGAGCGTTGTTGAAAGGGTTGATTATCTTTTGACCGAAAAGGGATAGTGTCCCTTTCCATTAATAAAAGGAAAAAAGAGACTATAGTTTATAGTCTCTTTTTTATGCCCAATTCCATACAACCAATTCCCAATCTTCCTGACCATCATTGTAAGTCTTTACAGATTCAAAAACAATCTTGTTATGAGCACCCATAGACTTACTGTTTGAGGTGGCTATTTCGGTTATACACATATCATACTTATCACTAAAACCATATTTCATATTTTCGTATAGTTTTTTCAATAGCCCTTTACCTCTGTATCTTTTATCCACGCAAGCTTGTCCACAAACTATATAGTTATATTGAGACAAAAACTTTTCACCCATTTTTATAGATGGTAACATTTCAAACATAGGTGCGATTTCAGGAAACTCACCACGCATATCGCTAACCATACAAAGTACATATCCAACAACTTTACCCTCGTCTAGTGCCACAATTTGAGGCTCAAAACTTGCCATTTGCTGCAATTGTGTCAAACTATGGTGTACAGTTACAAAACCTTGACTCCTCTTTTCATCTTCTGAGATATTTTCTGGTAAGTTAGCTTTTTGCAACTCTAGAATTCTTTTAAGATCTTCTATGTCCTTCGTGTTCTTAAATAAAATCATAACATTTATTTATTTCTGGCAAACATAAGTATTTGTACATTCGTCCTACACAAAAGATTCCAATCATTTAAATCTTA
>QFOI01000328.1 GCA_003241175.1 Pseudopedobacter saltans | reverse complement strand
TTGATTTTCAGTGGGAGCTGAGGGGTTCGAACCCCCGACCCTCTGCTTGTAAGGCAGATGCTCTAAACCAGCTGAGCTAAGCTCCCTTTTTGTTGGGAGGGCAAATATAGGGGCAGTTTTTTTTATAGCAAAATAAAACTACTATTTTTTTCTTTTGAGTTTAGGTTCTTTACCTGGAATATTGGCATTTAGGAAGTTGCTAATACCGGTGACGGTTGCTTGGACCATTTTATCTTGCCAGATTGGATTCAGTAATTTTTCTTCATCTTCTGGGTTAGAAATGAAAGCTAATTCGTTCAATGCATTTATATAGTTGGTGGGGCCGCTCAATGCAAAATTGAAGCTGCCAATATTGCCATAGTCCTCTAATCCTAGTTTAAGCATTTCTTTATGTATGTATTCGGATAAAGTGGCAAAACCAATATAACGGTAGTAAGTTGAGTTTCCTTGTGTAAATGGATTGCCGGCAGAATTGCAATGAAGACTCACGAGTAAGTCGGGGGATGCTGCTTTTAGTTGCGTTATCCTTTCCACCATACTTAAAGTCGTGTCTTTGGTTCTTGTCATCACAACTTTGGCTCCCAAAGCTTGAAGTTTTTTGGATAGTTTAAGTGCCATGGTAAGTGTTACGTCTTTTTCAAGTGCACCTGTTAGACCATCTGCTCCAAGATTCTCGCCTCCGTGTCCTGCATCGATGGCTATAGTTATGTCTTTCCAATTGTTTGATTTCGGTCCTTTTTTCAAAAAAACAACTAGGTTGTTGCCTTCATAATGGATATCGTATCCCCATTGTTGGGATGAATTGAGATCAATAAATACTCTCAAAATGTTGTTAGGTAGTTGCTCGTACCAAATGTTTTTGATGACTTTTAGTCCTTGTAGTTTAGTAATCCAGTTTGTATTGGAAACTGTTCCATAGATGTCAATCAAAAGTCTCGATGGATTTACTTCTGTAATGCTACTATAAGGGCGACGTTGTTCCAGATTGATATTGAGAATGTCGCCGTCCGTTCTTGGTTCTACGCGCCAGTTGCCAGAAAGTATGGTTTCATCTGGGATTTGAGAGGCGCTATCCAATACGAAGTTGCTTTCGGGAATGTAAGCGTATTGGGCATCGCTTAGTTTGACTTTATAGTTTGTCCCGATTTTTCCACTGACGACAAAAGGTATCAAGGAATCCAAATAGGTCATTTTGGCTCCACCTAGACGATCATCGCCATATCCGAAATTCATATATGGGAGTTTGCCTATTGTATGTCCATAAAGGTTATCGTTGGTAAGTATTCGTATTGGAGAACCTACCTGCTGAACCAAACTATTCTTTTTAATGCTGTCTTCTAGCTTTAAATCGAGGCGAAAGTTTTTACCTGTATCTTCTTTTCTGACTATATAAGAACCTTTATAAATACCCAAACTATTAATACCTTTATTCTCTTCGTATAAAGGTGTGCTGTTACAGGATAATTGCATTCCTGGTGTAGCTTTTGCGTTTATCTGAATCATGTCTCCAATCTGTGCCCATCGGATATTTTCGGGGTAAGTATTTACGTAATCAATTGCAAATGATTTTGTTGGTTGAGCCTTTACTGGAAGGGTTTTCGTAACTAAAAAAGTTTGCTGACTTTGATTTGATTTGTCCAAATAAACAACATCAATAGCGTTCATCCCTATTTGCAAAGAATCTATTTTTACGGCAAAAGTACCAGTATTATAGATTTTTATAGGTCGATTGTTAATGGTCAGTTTTCCAAACGGTTTCTGAAGTACTATTCCGGAAAATGTAATAGAAGATGCCGTGGTAGTAACACTATCTTTAACAGGGGTTGCAAATTTTATCTTTGAAATTTGTGCATAAAGTTTTTGACTTCCTAGAATACAAATACCCCAAACCAAATATTTAAGGATGGTTGATTTCATAACAACTACTTGATAGCTTTTAATTTTGTAACCATGATGGTGATGACTAATCCAAAAATGGCGATTAGCGTGTAAGAAAATCTTAGATTGACCAATGCAGATGTATATCCTATCAGCGGCGGACCCATTAGAAAACCTAAGAAACTAATACTAGAAACCGCAGTCAAAGCTACACTAGGCGAAATGTTTTTCTGTGTGCCAGCTACACTATACACATTTGGAATATTAGTAGATACGCCAAATCCAACCAATATGAATCCCAATGCAGCAATATAGAAATTGGGTAGCGCTACAGCCAATAGTAATCCTACCATTATCAACACGCCACAGATCTGCATTAGTTTTTTTCTACCCAAAGAAGTGATAAGCTTGTCACCAATAAATCTTCCCGTGGCCATGGTGATCATAAAGCAGGCGTACCCGACAGTCTCTAAACCTTCGGGCGCTTTTACGATTTCTTTAAAATAAATCCCACTCCAGTCGAACATGGCGCCTTCGCAAGCCATAGCAAAAAAGCCAATGATGCCTAATTGTAAAATGACGCCACTTGGTAATTGAAACCTCGATTTTTTTACATTTTCTTCTGTTTGTTTCGGGGCGATGTCGTCTACAAGATATTTGTAATTGACAAAAACGGAAATAAAAGAACTAACGGCAATGATGCAAAAATGTGGAAATGGATGGATGTGCAGATTGCTCATGATTAGACCTACTAAGGCTCCGGTAAATCCTGCTAAACTCCATGCCCCGTGAAAGGAAGCCATTATGGAGCGATGATACATTCTTTCTGCATTAACACCTTGCGTGTTAACAGCTATATTGGCAAAATTACCAAATGACCAAAAAAAGAAAAGAGCTACTGCCAATATGTATTTGTTGGGCGCCCATCCCAAGTTGGTGAGTCCAATTGCATAAAGGATAGCACCTAGTACGGCTATTTTTTTGCTGCCGTATTTTTTCACCATAAAACCAGAAATAGGCATCGTTACCAATTGGCCTAACGGTAATGCCAATAGCATGCTTCCCATGTCTGCATCCGTTAGATGAAGAGTTGATTTGATAAACGGAATGCGACTGGCCCATGAGGCAAAACAGAATCCTTGAAAAAAATAGAATAGCGAAATAGCTACCCGGACTCTTTTTTTTGTTTCGGTCAAGGGTAGTTCTGATGGAGTATTGTCTGACGACAATACTTTCGCCGCCATTTTGTTGTTACCAAAAATATTCATTTCTAAATAAGAAGGAGAGATGTGATTGTGTATATGTGCAAAGGTATTTAATAAAAATTAATCTCTCTATTATGAAATATTCAATAGATTTAATGAATTGTTATACAAAATGTAACAAAATACTTCTATTTTTACGGATAATCAACTAGGAGGCTATTGTTGGCTTTCTAAAAAGATATGATTAAAAATGGCTAAACAAGTCCTTGTCGTAAAAGTGGGCTCCGCTTTGCTAAACAATGCAAAAGGCAATATAGACAATAGAACTATCAAAACGATTTCGGATGAAATCGGTAGTCTTTCTGAAAAATACAATATGGTCCTCGTTTCCAGCGGATCTGTCAGCAGTGGAAAAAAGTATATCAAAGGATACAAAGGCTCGACTCTTGAACGAAAGGCGGCCTCGGCAATAGGCAATCCTTTGTTGCTTAGGATGTACGGACAATATTTTTCCAAACAAGGAAAAATGGTGGCACAGGTGCTTTGTGAAAGACATCACTTTTCTGATCGCCATCTTTTTCTTCAAATGAAAAACACGTTTCACGAATTTTGGAAAAACAATATCATTCCGATCGTCAATGAAAACGATATGGTCAGCAATTTTGAATTGCGGTTTTCGGATAATGATGAACTGGCAACATTGATTGCTGTGGGTTTCGATGCGCAAAATCTAATATTGTGTACAAGCGCAGGAGGTTTTCGTGACAAAACAAACAATATTGTTCCATTAGTGGATAAAATCGGCCCCTCGGTGTTGGAATTGGTACGAATGGAAAAATCTGCCGTTGGGCTAGGAGGTATGTTATCCAAATTGACATTTTCCAAATTGGCAACTTCTCTTGGTATCCAAGTTGTAATGTGTGGGCTAGAGGGTGATAAACCTATAAAAAGAGCTTTAACAGGAACCAATGGGACTGTTTTCCTACCCAAAAAGACCACATTGAAATCTCGCAATAAATGGTTGGCCAGCAGTTCTGTTACTATTGGCGAAATCATATTGGATGATGGTGCGGTTATTGCAGTTAGTAATAGGCACAGTTTACTTACAGTTGGCGTTATATCGGTCAATGGAAAGTTTCTGGCACACGAGTTTGTAAAACTTTTAGATTCCGATAACAATCTTTTGGGAGTTTCTAAAGTCAAACTATCATCAAAGGATATACTTGCTAGCCTAAAGACCAAGCATGTATTGGCGGCACACGCGGATGATATCGTTTTATTATAATAAAAATTGCAAAGGATAGATACATGAAAGGCACGAATG
>QFOI01000327.1 GCA_003241175.1 Pseudopedobacter saltans | reverse complement strand
CGTGGCATATCCTCATAGAAATCGTTGAGATATGGATTATTGTCCACATCCTCAAATTGAGGAATCCATTTGTAGTGCTTACTTAGCATTTGCGTCAGCGTGGTCTTTCCCGCGCCGATGTTGCCAGCAATGGCAATATGTTTAGGTTGTGAGTTTTGCGACATACAACGGTTTGGTTTTAGTGATTCATGTGCATAGCTTTACGCACCAGTTTTAAAGTTGCTGCAGCGCTTTCGCGTGCTTTTTCGGCTCCAGCTTTTGTTATTGTATTCAAATAGGTTTCATTATTTTGAATAGCTTGCGCTTTTTCACGAATAGGTGCGATAAACTTAGCCATGTCTTCCGCCAATTGCTTTTTCATATCGCCATAACGAATCACGCAATTATTGAAATCTCCTTCAAACTTTGCTACCACATCTTCCGCACTTACCAAACGCATCAATGTGAAAAGGTTTTCAATATAGTCTGGTTTTTCAGAGTTGGGTTCTGTCGGGCCGGCATCTGTTTTTGCCTTTTTTATTTTTTTCACAATATCTTCTTCCTAATCTTTGAGATAAAGGGTTCCCATGGCATTTTCGCTTTTGCTCATTTTACCATTACCATCCAAACTCATGATTTTTGCCAAGGAAGTTTGAAAATTAAAAGCATACGGCAAAGGAAAAACTTCACAATAACGATGGTTAAACCTCTCTGCAAAATTGCGTGCCATTTCCAGATGTTGTTCTTGATCTTTTCCAACAGGAACTTTAGTCGCCCGATGAATCAAAATATCTGAAGCCATCAATACAGGATAAGTCAACAAACCCGCATTGACATTGTCCGGACTCAAGCGAACCTTGTCTTTGAATGTCGGCACTTTTTCCAGTTCTCCTTTATAAGCCAGCATATTGAGGTAGAGATACAATTCTGCTATTTCGGGAACATCACTTTGTATGTAAAGAGATACTTTTTCAGGATCCAAACCGCAAGCTATGTTTTCAGCCAATACACGATTGACACTTGCTTTCAACTCTTTTGTGTCGGGATGTGTCGTCAAACTGTGCCAATCCGCCACGAAAAAATAACAGTTATACTCATCTTGCATGCGCACATAGTTACGCATTGCCCCAAAATAATTACCCAAATGCAGAAAACCCGTAGGGCGTATTCCACTCAATACAACTTCTTTGTTCATGGGCGCGAAGATACTTAAAGAATGCTTGCATGGATTTGAAAATGAGAAAAAATTAGAGGGAGAAATAAATGGATTGCATTCGTCTTCACGGATATTTAAAAAATGACTAAAAGAAATACTGTACAATCTCGAACCAGACAAAAGCAGCGAAAAATCCAATGATAATACTGATCCCAATGATCAGGTTAATCAATCTTGTATTTAAACGAAACTGTTCGGATATGATACTAGATGTAATCAATGTCGGCATTGCTGCTTCGAATATGGTGATTTTTGCGACATCACCTTTTAAACCTAATATTAGCGCCACAACGGCTACTAACAAAGGCGCAATCAATAGTTTGTACAACTGTGTCATGGAAATCTGGCTTATCTCTTTACGCCATCCATTGAATTTTAATTGTAGCCCTACAGAAAACAAAGCCAACGGACCTACTGTTGCGGCTAATTTGTCAAATAATTCGTAAGCCAAAGTTCCTTCTCCGATATTGAAAAGTTTGGATAAAATAAGTGCTGAAATACAACCAATAAAAGGAGGGAAGGTAAACAGACGTTTCAGGATGTATTTTACATCTATTTTTGCCCCTTTTCCTGGAGCTCCTTTAACAGCCTCAATAATACCAACAGTTGAAAGTAGTATGAACATCGTTTGGTCACAGATGATTGCGATCTTCAATAACGACTCGTTGAAAAAAGCCATGATCAACGGAAAACCAATAAAGGATGTATTACTGAAGGCGCTTGCCAATATTAACGAACTATGGGAATGTTTACTGTAGTGTTTTGCTTTGTAATAAAGCTGCATGAAAACAGCGCTTCCAATATAAACAATCACAGGCCCTAGTACAGGAAAAAGCATCTGTTCTGACCATTGAATCTGTGGAATGTATTTGAGAGATACTGCTGGTAAGGCAATATACAAAATCCATGTATTTATACCCTTGTGTGCATCAGGATGGATAGTTTTGGTAGCCTTGAACACCATGCCGGCGATGATACACACGGCGATCATTATAAAATTGACCATTATTAGAAAGTGTTTTTATCACTTGTTTGTTTCAAGATACAAAGTTATTACGACATTTAACATTTCTTATGGTTATAAAGTGCAATTTTATGGTACTTTTTTAATGTATGTCAATTTTTTCAGTGGCATCTATTTTTCTAAACAATTATCTCAATTAAAAAGCCGCAAAATTTTATGTTTTTGCGGCTTTGTACATTTAATTTATGGTTTGAAGCAAACTAATATTTTGGATTGACACCTACATAGTTGCTTGGTGTAATTTTCATCAGTTCGTCCTTAATTTTTTTACTGACATCCAAACCTTGGATGAAAGCATGCATGGATTTTTCGGTAATACCTTCTTTTCCACGAGTTAATGCTTTCAAAGCTTCGTAAGGATTGGGGTATTTTTCACGACGCAAAACTGTTTGAATTGCTTCTGCAACGACTGCCCAATTTTTTTCCAAATCCGTTTTGAATGTTTCTTCGTGCAATAGTATTTTATTCAAACCTTTTTCTATTGATGCAATGGCGATAATTGTATGTCCCATCGGAACGCCAAGATTACGCAAAACCGTTGAGTCCGTTAGGTCTCGTTGCATACGACTGATCGGTAATTTTCCGGAAAGATGTTCCAATAGTGCATTGGCGATACCGAGGTTTCCTTCTGCATTTTCATAGTCTATTGGATTGACTTTGTGTGGCATGGCAGACGAACCAACTTCTCCTGCTTTGACTTTTTGTTTGAAATAATCCAAACTAATATAGGTCCAAATATCCCGACAGAAATCTACCAAAATTGTATTGATACGCTTGATCGCATCAAAATGAGCCGCAATATTGTCATAATGCTCAATCTGAGTAGTAAATTGTTGGCGTTGCAAGTCTAGTTTGCTTTCTACAAATTTATTTCCCAAGGCAATCCAGTCTTTTTTAGGAAAAGCAACGACATGTGCGTTGAAATTGCCCGTTGCCCCACCAAATTTTGCTGTAAAAGGAATCAAGGAAAAAAGATTTACTTGTTGCTCAATTCTTTCTACAAAAACCATCAATTCTTTTCCTAATTGCGTGGGAGATGCAGGTTGGCCGTGTGTGCGCGCCAGCATCGGAACTGTTTTCCATTGTTCCGCAAGGGATTTGATATGATTCTTAAGATTGACGACAGCCGGTAGATAATCATTTTCCACAAAATGTTTCCAACTCAGCGGAATGGAGGTATTGTTAATGTCTTGAGAAGTTAGCCCAAAATGAACCCATTCTTTGATATCACCGGCATCTAGTGCATCCATTTTCTCCTTCAAAAAATATTCAACAGCTTTGACATCATGGTTAGTGATGGATTCGATTTCTTTGATTCTTTGTGCATCTTCTAGCGAAAATTTATCAGCGACAGCTTGCAAACCTTTTTTAACTTTTGATGGAAGTGTGAAAATTTTTTCTTCCGCCAAGAAAAAATAGTATTGGATTTCCACGAAAACACGGTATTTGATCAATGCACATTCGGAAAAATAAATATCCAAATTCTGGGTTTGCCTTCTGTAACGTCCGTCAATAGGAGAGATGGCGGTCAAAGTTGTAAGTTCCATTGAAAGTTTTGTTTAAGTATCCTAATAACTTTGGTTGCTAGGTTACATGATTTTATCTTTGCGCGCAAAGTTAGTACTATTGAATAAGATAAAGGTCGGCGCGGTCAGTTATTTAAATGCAAGACCGCTAATTTACGGGATAAAAGGTTCGGATATATTGAATGACGAAATAGAGATAGTGGAAGAATACCCATCCAAACTGGTACAGATGCTGATTGATGACGAGATTGATATGGGTTTGGTCTCTACGGCAAGTATTCCTTTTTTGAAAACGCCTCATATCGTTTCGGATTATGTCATAGCTGCCACAGGTGATGTGGCATCCGTTTGTCTTTTTAGCCAAGTTCCAATAGAAGAAATAGACACGGTTTTGTTGGATTATCAAAGTCGAACTTCGATCAATCTTTGCAAAATATTGTTTCAGTTTCATTGGCAAAAAGAAGTAAAATATATTTTAACAAAAGAAGAAGGAGTCTAAATGAAACAGAAACTATTTGCCGCTGCATTTGCGCTTGTATTGGCCACCTCACCAGTTTATGCGGAAGATCATCATGATGACAAAGATCATGGGCACAAATCTACAGAAGCTCATGATGATCATGGACATCATGATGAGAAATCCCACTTCTCTGTAGCAAAACCGAA
>QFOI01000326.1 GCA_003241175.1 Pseudopedobacter saltans | reverse complement strand
TAACCGCTACCACTATCATTCAGTTCTTAAACAAAACGGTATTTAAACGAAACTTAAACAACCTAAAAATAAATATTGTCTAAATGCACAACAGGTTAAAATAAGTATTTCTCAAAATGAATTTGCTATAAAAATTAAGCTCGTTGGTATAATAACTTCAAAATGCGTTTAGATTTTGGGGAGTTTCGCTCTATTCGTAAAAATATAGACAATATGAAATCCCATTTTTCATTCAACAGTTATCGATTACAATTTGCCCTACCACTAGCGCTGTTCGCTTTGTTTTTGTGGAGTTGCGGCGGAAAACAAAATACACAAGGTAACGGAGCGACCGCAGCACCAGAATATAAAGTGTATAGTGTGATAGATACTTCAGCGCTTTTATACACAGAGTATCCAGCCACATTAAAAGGTGTCCAGGATATAGAAATTCGTCCAAAAATTGATGGTTATATTGACAAAGTTTGGGTAGATGAGGGGCAATCTGTAAAAAAAGGACAAGTGTTATTCACTATCCGGAATCCTGAGTACGAGCAATCGTTACGCTCCGCTGCAGCCTCAATAGAAAGTGCTAAAGCGCAAGTTGCTTCTGCCAAATTAACAGTGGATAAGACGATCCCATTGGTAAAAAAAGGCATCATCAGCAACTATACTTTACAAGCGAATGAATTGACTCTAGCGTCCGAAAAAGCACTTTTGGCTGAGGCTGTAGCCACTTACAAAAATGCACAAGTCAATTTAAGTTACACAACTATAACAAGTCCCGTAAGCGGCTACGTTGGTACATTACCTATGAAGTTGGGTAGCTATGTGAGCGCAACATCTACCAATGCATTGACAACTATTTCGGACATTAACAAGATTTATGCGTATTTCAGTATCAACGAAAAAGATCCTTTGTTTTTGAGCCAAGATCATAATTTATCTTTTGCAAAAAGAGTGGAAGCTTTGCCCAATGCTAACTTGCTATTGACAGATAATGATATATACGCTTTAAAAGGTAAGATGGAAACAGTAAGTGGCTTGATTAATACTTCTACTGGTTCATTCAATGTCAGAGCTGGATTTGACAATCCGCAACATACTTTGAGAAGTGGCGGTACGGGCACGATTCGTATTCCGGAGCAATTGAATAATGTTATAGTCATTCCACAAAGTGCTACAAATGATATTCAAGGGAAAATCTTAGTATATATTTTACAAAAAGACAGCTCTATTGTTTCTGCAAAAGTATCTGTAAAAGAAGTTCCAGGCGGACAATTTTACGTAGTGAATTCGGGATTAAAAGCAGGTGATAAAATTTTAGTAGAAGGTGTGGGCATCGTAGCAGAAGGAACTAAAATCACTCCAAAATTAGTTGGCGCTAATCAGGCATTGGCAGTCGACACTACTTCATTATAGTCTAGAAATTTTCCAAAGATTTTTCAAATAAATTTTCGATAAGATGTTCAAAGTTTTTATAAAAAATCCCGTACTGTCAACGGTTATATCCATCTTGATAGTTATTCTTGGGATTATCGGAATCATTTCGTTGCCCATTGCCCAATATCCAGAAATCGCACCGCCAACGGTACAGGTTTCCACCACATATCAAGGTGCAAGTGCCGAGGTCGTGATGAATAGTGTCATCATACCATTGGAAGAGCAAATCAATGGTGTGGAAAATATGAGTTATATGACGTCCACTGCATCAAGTAATGGTACAGCAACGATTCAGATATATTTCAAATTAGGCACTGATCCAGATATGGCGACAGTCAATGTGCAAAACAGGGTTTCGCAGGCTTCTAGTTTATTGCCTTCCGCAGTTACTACTGCTGGCGTTACTACACAAAAACAGCAAAGTAGTAATGTGTTGATTTTTGGTTTGTATAGTGACAACCCAATTTATGACGCAACATTTATCCAAAACTATGCAAATATCAACATCATTCCTCAAGTAAAAAGAGTGAGCGGTGTGGGTAGCGCATCCGCATTTGGCACGTTGGATTATTCGATGCGTATCTGGTTAAAACCAGATGTAATGGCTAATTATGGCATTATTCCGGACGATATTAACACTGCATTAGCCGAACAAAATATTGAAGCCGCACCTGGCTCTTTGGGTGAAAGAGGAAAACAATCTTTTCAATATACATTAAAATATAAAGGTAGACTAACAAGTGAAAAAGACTTTAGCGATATCATAGTTAAAGAAACCTCTGATGGGCAAATATTACGTTTGAAAGATGTAGCGCGTATTGAATTAGGATCTCAAACCTATAATTCTCTACAAAAAATTAATAATCATCAAGCGATTGGCGTAGCGGTTACGCAAACCGCAGGTTCTAACGCACAAGAAGTCATCAATCAATCTTTAAAGGTATTGGAAGATGCAACGCCCAATTTGCCTAAGGGACTACACTTCACAACGATGGTAAATATTAATAAATTCTTGGATGCATCTATCGAAAAAGTGATTCATACGTTGATAGAGGCATTTATTCTAGTATTTATAGTTGTATATATTTTCTTGCAAGATTGGCGCTCAACATTGATTCCTGCTATATCAGTTCCTGTGGCGATTGTAGGCACATTTTTCTTTCTAAATTTATTTGGATTTACTATAAATCTATTGACGCTTTTTGCCTTAGTATTGGCCGTGGGTATTGTAGTGGATGATGCCATCGTCGTGGTGGAGGCTGTCCACGCAAAAATGGATCAAGGTGAAAAATCAGCTTTGAATGCATCTCTTAACGCAATGAACGAAATTAGCGGTGCAATTATCAGCATCACTTTAGTAATGGCAGCAGTATTCGTTCCAGTGAGCTTTATCAGTGGTTCAACAGGGGTATTTTTCAAGCAATTTGGTTTGACATTAGCCATAGCCATTATTCTTTCTGCAATCAATGCCTTAACACTAAGTCCCGCATTGTGTGCTTTATTTTTAAAACCACACGATGAGGAAGAACATAAGAAAAAAGGATTTGTACAAAGATTCTACGACTCCTTCAATACCGCATTCGAAGCAACTACAGTAAAATACAAAAAATCAGTTTCCTTTTTTGCCAAAAAGAAATGGTTGACATTAAGTGTTATCGTAGTTTTTGGAGGGCTCTTTTTTTACCTGATGAAAACAACGCCTTCTTCTTTCGTCCCTGATGAAGATATGGGAACGATTATGTGCGATATTAGTTTGCCTGCGGATGCATCTATGGAAAGAACCAATGTAGTGGCCGCAGAAGTAGAAAATATAGCTAAAACATTACCAGGTATCAACAATACGATGCGGATTGTGGGACAAGGTATGTTGAGTGGAACCGGTAGCAACTATGCAATGATAATTATCGAGTTGAAGGATTGGAAATATCGTAAAGCAAAAGGACAAGATGTAAACTCACTTATCGGACAATTATTTGGAAAAGTGACTGCTATAAAAAATGCAAAAGTCATATTCTTTCCTTCGCCTACCATCAATGGATTTGGGGTTTCCGGCGGTCTTACATTCCAGTTGCAAGACAAAACAGGTGGAGATATTCAAAAGTTCAACACGATTGCGCAGAAATTCTTGGCGGCGCTAAACCAAAGAAAAGAAATCCAATACGCATCCACTTCATTTAATCCCAATTTTCCTCAATTCGAAGTAGAAGTTGATGTTGCCAAAGTTAAAAAAGCAGGTTTCACGGTGAACAATGTTTTGGATGCGATGGAAGGATATTATGGTGGTGTATATGCTTCTAATTTTAATAGTTTTGGAAAATTATTCCGGGTAACTTATCAAGCAGATGCGGACTATAGAGCAGATGTGAATTCATTGAATTTGGTTAAAATTAGAAATACGCAAGATTCTTTGGCTCCAATCAGTGCATTTGTTACGTTGAAAAAAATCTATGGACCACAATCCTTGAATCGTTTCAATATGTACACAGCCGTTTCGGTCAACGGCTCACCCAATTCCAATTATAGTTCCGGAGATGCAATTAAAGCGATTAAAGAAGTTGCAGCCGAAACCCTGCCTTCTGGTTATGGTTACGAATTCTCAGGATTAACAAGGGAAGAGGTAAATTCTGGTACGCAGACGGTGTATATATTCTTACTATGTATCATATTCGTTTACTTCTTGCTGAGTGCATTATACGAAAGTTATATTTTACCATTTGCGGTATTGCTACCATTGACTATAGGTTTGTCAGGTGCTTTCATTTTTGCCAAAATATTTGACATTAGTAATAATATTTATTTGCAAATAACCTTGATTATGCTCATTGGTTTATTGGCGAAAAATGCGATTCTGATAGTAGAGTACGCACTCGATCGCCGACGATTGGGAATGCCCATTGTGCAAGCAGCCGTTGAAGGTGCTTCTGCACGCTTTCGTCCGATTTTGATGACGTCCTTTGCCTTTATTTTAGGTTTGATGCCGCTTATGTTTTCTACTG
>QFOI01000325.1 GCA_003241175.1 Pseudopedobacter saltans | reverse complement strand
TGCATCGCTTTCACCCGAAACGAAACATTTTATTTGAATTCTAGGCAGGTCTTCTGACTCATCTTTACAAGCGCCTTCCCATCTTTCGGATAGTGGACAAAACTTAACCTTTCAACAAAAGGAAGATTTACAGCTACGGGGATAGTGTTGGGATTAAATACCATTTGCACCAACTTCCCTATTAATTCCGGTCGTAATCGGAAACCTAAAAATCGACGCAAAACTACACTTAAAGGTTTTGTTAAAAAAATAAAAAGTTAGTTTATTTTTCGAACTCTCAACCAAACATTACCAACAATCATGGACAAAAAGCTTCCCACCAATATGGCAATCTTAGCTATTTCCTGATATTCTTTGCTATCAAATGCCAAAGAAGCTATGAAAATGGACATGGTAAATCCAATACCCGCCAGAAAACCGGCACCTATAAATTGCATCCAACTGGTTTTATTGGGTAAAGAAGCCCATTTCAACTTAACCAACATAAAGGAAACTAAACTAATCCCCAATACTTTTCCAATAAACAACCCTAAACCGATGCCCCAGAAAAGTGAACTTTTCAATATCGTACCAAAATCCACATTAAACGGTATACACGTATTGGCAATGGCAAAAATGGGAATAATAAAAAAATTGACTGGTTTGTGTAATGCTTTTTCTAGTGGTTCCATGGATTGTAGAGGAATTAGGAAAGCAAACAACACTCCCGCAATAGTAGCGTGGATACCCGACCTAAACATGCAATACCATAAAACAACGCCCAAAGCAATATGCAAAAAATGTACGTTTTTCTTCTTTTTAAAAAGAAAATACAGAATGACAGAAACTACTACTGCAATACCTAACCACAACCAATGAATGACTCCCCCGTAAAAAAAAGCAACCAATAAAATGGCGATCAAGTCGTCCATAATAGCCAACGCGGTCAAAAAAATCCTTAAAGTGAAAGGAACGTATTTCTTCCCTAACATACTCATAATCCCTATCGAAAAAGCAATATCAGTCGCAGTCGGAATACCCCATCCTCCTTGAAAAACGGTTCCTTTGTTACACAAAAGGTATATAATAGCCGGAAACAAAACCCCTCCAACTGCAGCCAGCAAAGGCATTACAGCTTTCTTTGGGGAGGAAAACTCCCCTACTAAAATTTCTTTTTTAATCTCAATACCTGCTATTAGGAAAAAAATAGCCATCAACCCATCGTTGATCCCGTCTTTAATGGATAAAGGGAAGTGCACCTTCTGTAAAAAATGGTTTTCTGTATCCCAAATAGATAAATAATGATCGCCAAATGAAGTGTTTGTCAAGATTAGAGATAAGGCTGTACAACATATTAAAAGTATTCCTGTGCTTTTGCTACTTCTGGTAATCTGGATGGCCCAATACTTTAATCTTTTTCCAATGTGCATGGTGAAATGGGTAGTGAAACAACAAAAGTAACCATTTCAAAATTAACACCTTATATTTGCCACGATCTGTTGACATGCCCATGTGGCGAAATTGGTAGACGCACTATGTTCAGGTCGTAGCATTCGAAAGGATGTGCTGGTTCGAATCCAGTCATGGGCACAATACCACCTTTTAAGGGTGGTTTTTTTATGCCTTTAAATACCCAATTATAATAAGTTTCAGTCAATCTACTTTCCTTTTATTATTCTTTATTTTCCTATTAATTAGCATAAAACGTCACTCATACGTCACTGTAGTGACTTTTGTTTATACTATTTTCTTACCTTTGGAAAAGAAAATCAAACCAAAGGCAAATAACATGGGGGTTACTTTAAGGGAACGAACAAACAAAGACGGATCTACTACCTTTATTTTAGACATCATTCACAATGGAATCCGTAAACGTGAATTTTTACCCAATATCAAGTTGGTAAAAAGTTCCAATCCAATTGACCGACAGACAAACAAGGAAAACAGAGAATTGGCTAAAAAGATTGCTGCAAAGAGATCACAGGAACTTGAAGCAAACGATTACAGCACCATGACCGAAGCAGGAAAAAAAACGCTAGTATCGGTTTGGATGCAATCCTATATCGACAAATACACTAAGGCAGACAAACGGAATATGAAAGGAGCACTAGACCGTTTCAATGATTATCTGTTATCTCAAAAAATAACCGGACTAACTTTTAACAGATTGACGGATTTGATAGTTTCCGGGTATCGTGACTATTTATTGTCTATTTGTGTTGGTGAGGGTGCAGCGTCTTACTTTGCTAGGTTTAAAAAAATGGTGAAACGTGCATATCAAGAAAAGTTAATGTCATTCAACCCAGCTTTGGATGTAAAGACTATAAAAGGAGAAGCTAAAAAGAAAGATATTCTTACTCTTGACGAAATTAAATTATTAGCTAACACTCCTACTGAGAGCCAAGAAGTACGCAAAGCCTTTCTATTTTCTTGTATGACTGGTTTGCGTTGGATTGATGTTAAAAAATTAGATTGGAAAAGCATAAATATTGCAAATGCTACCATGAGCGTATTGCAGGAAAAAACAGCAAAGACTGTATTAATTAATCTCAATAATGCTGCCTTACAACTCATTAATAGTAGTAGTACAACTGAAAAAGGATTAGTCTTTGATTTGCCTACAGCAAACGGAGCAAATAAAACAATCAAAGCATGGGTTAAACGTGCTAAGATCAATAAGGAAATAACATGGCATAATGCCAGACATTCATTCGGAACAAATTTAATATTCAATGATGTCGATATTTTAACTGCTTCTAAGTTGTTGGGACATACCTCATTGAAACATACACAACGCTATGTTGACGTGGCAAACGAGATGAAGATAACTGCAACTAATAAAATAAATGTTGACCTATCATAATTTCAATATGGAAAAGAAAGAAATTACTAAATTTTTTGAAGAAGTATATCCAAAAGTAGAAATGGGAGTAGAATCTGAAGACGATTTGAGAATTTATTGTCTAATGGAAGAACTTAAAATGGTTACTGAAAAATATGCTCATAAAAGAGGTGTAAAGGAACAGCTTAAAAATCCAAATTCTGGATTAATGGAAAACTTAATGAGTTTAGCTGTTGAAGGAAATATAGACATGCTCGATTTTGTAGAAAGATTTCCAGATATATTGAATAATGAAAGAAATAAAGAATTAGAAAATGTCATTGATAAAGAACTTTGGTATATGGAGGCTTTGGCTAGTTTGAAAACAATAATAAGTTCTGATGCGAGAAGAAAAGACCTAAATAAATATAAGGATAAAAATGTTTCAGCAAAGTTAAACTATGATGACAATAATCTTTCTGCTTATGAACGGAGGGATCGAAAACATTCGATACAAGCAATTTTGGATGGATATGAAATATATAATACTCAGTCTCACATAAAGAATCCCGGAATATTTATTTTTGATAAATATAAATTCTATCTAGAAGATTGGATTACAGGAATGAAGATAGCCAAATATATACCTATCTATGAGGAAGAATTACGAAAATTAAATGGAGTATTTACGAAAGATAATATTAATGATAAAGAATTTCAAAATATTACGAAGAAAAATGGAATTAATGTGCCTCCCCAATCCGATTATGTTAAACCAATATGGTGGAAGGGTACAGAGAGACAATTAGGTTATCTTATGGACAAATTAAGGACAAATGGATTGATTGACGGTGAGCACATAAATAAAATAATAGAACAGCATTTTGTAAATAAGGATAAAGAAAGAATAAAAAACGCCAAATCAAATAGGTCTGGAGCAATTAATCAAACCAAAAATGGAAAACCAAGAGGAAGTGAGATTATTGATACTATCGTTTCAGAAACCAAAAATACTTTACCTGAAAATAAAAAATAACCTCTTAAAACTACTGGGTTAACACGAGCAATTTTATAAATACTTTACCCCCATTATCAATATCCTTTACCGTAAAGGGCCGTCTATTTTTTACGCCTATATCTCTTCGGATTTTTGCATTGTTAACATGGTTTAGACAATGCATTGTCATTTTCAAATTTTCAATAAATGAAAAATGGCAGAAACAGAAAACATGCTTGCGCAAATAGATGCAAAGATAGCAAGCATCGAAGAGAAAATATTGCATCAAAAAGAGGTATTGACATTTGAAGAGGCTATGACCTATACAGGTTGGGCAAAAAGCTATTTGTATAAGCTTACTTCATCACACAAAATCCCATTTTATAAGCCCAACGGAAAAACCATCTACTTTAAACGTAAAGAGCTGGAAGAGTATCTTTTGACCAATAGGCAATCCACTAATGAAGAGCTAGAATGTAAAGCAGCTACTTACGTCAGTACCAGCCATTTTAAAAAAAGGAGGGTAAGGGCATGAATGCATTAAGTATTGTTATAGTAATACGCACTTTGTTACCGATTCAGTATTTAATCAATTTTAAAATCTATATAAATGGATAAAATAAAA
>QFOI01000324.1 GCA_003241175.1 Pseudopedobacter saltans | reverse complement strand
GGAACTCCTACGTTATGCGGACAGCAATGCCATCGTATTGAAAAGTTCGGTTTTGCAACAAAATATTTCGGCGTCTCAAGCGCAGGAATCGAAATCATACCTGTATCCCAATATCACGGGCACGTCGGGATTCAACGATAACCTGACTCTGCAAAAAACGCTTGTGCCCGAGCAGCTTTTCAATTCCGCCGCACCGGAAGGTAGTTTTAAGGAAATGAAATTTGGTAAGCAGTATATGTATTCCGCCGGCGTGCAAGCACAGTGGAACTTCCTGGATTTCCAGAAAATGTTTGCCAGTAAGACGGCCGCTTTGCAGGTAAAAGCCGACCAGTCCAATACACAAAGAGCGCGCTACAATACGTATAACCAATTGGCTTATACCTATTATTCTATTTTGATGGACAAAGATGCGTTGCTTATTTACCAGAAAAACAAAACCGTTTCCGCAGAAATGCTGTCCAATGCCAAAGAGAAATATAGCAAAGGAATTATTAGCGAAGCAGACTATAATGAGGCGGCGATGCAAAACCTGAAAAACGAACGGGACGTTGCCAGCACGCAGCAGGACATCGAAACGCTTTACCGGCAATTGCAAACGCAGCTCAACCTGACGGAAACAATCGTTGTTTCATCTGAGGATTCAAACCGGAACAACACACAGCAAACGGACTCTACCTTTTTATGGGCGACACATCCGGAAGTGGCATGGCAACAGACACAGGTCGATTTGGCTCATGCGAGTCTGAAAGAATCCAAAGCATTGCGGTTACCGTCTTTAAGTGCCAACTATGCGTACAACTATAATTGGGCGATGACGGGTTTCGTGGATTTCAGCAATGCGAGTCATTTACCACAACAATATGTCGGGTTAAAATTAAGCGTTCCCATATTTAACGGTTTTTCTACCAAGCAGAAAATCGCACAGTCTCAGTTTGCAATACAACAGCAAGAACTGCAATTGGAAAATATAAAAATAACGGAAGCTAAACAGGATGAAATTTTAGTCATTCAATATAGACAGTCCGCCGACAAACTGCAAAAAAATAAAGACATTCTGGACTTACAGGATAAAACAGATTTTCATTACGCCAATCAATATAAAAGCGGATTGATTAGTCTGGACGCACGTCTGACGAAGTACAAAGATTTGCTTTCTGCACAGAACGACTATTTGCAAAGTCTCGCCGATTACCGGCTTTCCGCATACAAACTATATATCCGACAATTAAACTATCAACCATTATCCAATGAACAATAGACTTTTTTCGCATACGGCGGTTATCCTGCTGGCTTCACTGATAAGTGTTACCTCCTGCAAGAATGCGCAAACCACTTCTCCGCTTCGCAAAGACATACAGCAGTCTGTGTTTGCCAATGGTTTTGTGGAATTTGACAACCAATATACCGTTTCGGCAAATGCTTCCGGTGTGCTTTATGGTCAGCAGATCAAAGAAGGCGACAGCGTTTCTGCCAAACAAATACTTGCCCAGATCAACAGCAATTCCCAGGAAAACCAGGTGCAGCAGTCCTCTTTTGTTTACAAAAATGCAGCACAAAATGCATTGAGCAATTCGGCGCAATTGACGCAGATTGAGCAACAAATACTACAAGCCAGTTCGCAATTAAATCAGGACAAAACTAATTACCAGCGTTACAGTGAGTTGATCGCCACCAATTCAGTATCCAAACTGGATTACGAAAACGCAAAATTGCAGTACACCAATTCGCTCCATAACCTGGATATTTTGCAAAAGAAATATACTGACACTAAAACTTCTTTGCAACTGAATGCCAATACCAGCAATAGTCAGCTAAAGAGCCAGCGTGCTATTCTGGACAACTATAAAGCGCAGGCTGATGGTGCAGGTGTGGTGATTGCCGTCTATCGTAAAAATGGCGAAGTGTTGAAAATCGGTGACCCGATTGCATTAATCGGCAATGGGAGCTATATCATCAAACTATATATTTCGGAAGATGATATTGTAAAGGTTTCATTAGGACAAAAAATTTCCGTGCATCTCAATACGTATGCAGACCAAGTGTTTTGGGCGACTGTTACCAAGATTTATCCCGGATTTGACAACGACCAACAGTCTTACACTATAGAAGCCAAATTTGATCATTTGCCGGCTAAAATGTTTTCCGGTACCCAATTACAGGGAAATATCCAAACCGGCGTTATCAGAAATGCGTTGGTGATTCCTGCTGCTTATTTGCAAAAAAACAATACCGTGCAATTAAAAGATGGAAGTTTTAAAACGGTTACCATCGGTGTGAAAGATGATGACTGGGTACAGATATTGTCCGGATTATCAGAAAAAGATGTGCTAAAAGCTCCTAAAAATTAACGATGAAAACCAATTTAAAAATAGCCTGGGTACATCTCACCTCCCGGTTCCGTCAATTGCTGGTCGCTACGCTGAGCGTTACTTTCGGTATATCGATGTACATTTTCATGAACAGTTTTATGTCGGGTGTCAATGATGCACAGACCGACATCACTTTTACGTCGATGGCGCACATCCGCATCTATAATGATCTTTCGGACAGTACGCCGGCACCCATTGCGGCCACAAATAATACCGGTACAATCCAGATGGTCAGCAATGCCCGCAACATCCGTTACACGGACGGCATCAAAAATGCGGATCCAATAGTGAAAGCCGTTTCATCTGTGCCCGATGTGGCGCATGTAACGGAACAGCTCAACGAGAATGTCTTTATCCGAAACGGTGTTACCAAAATCAGTGCCTCCTTGTCCGGCATTGACGTGCCCAACGAAGATGCGGTTTTTGGCATTTCCCAATACATGACCGAGGGAAATATTTATACCTTGGAAAAAAGAACGGATGCCATCGTATTGGGCTTGGGTTTGGCGCAAAGTTTAGGGGTAAAAATGGGCGACAACATTCAGTTGACCACCGCCGATGGCGTGAACAAAAACTATACGATTTGTGGCTTGTTCCAAACCGGATCAACAGGTACGGATCGTACCAAGGCCATGATTTCCATACATGCTGCGCGGCAGCTTTTTTCCAAAAACAAAAGTTATGTAACGGACATTCAGATCAATATCAAGGACTATAACAAAGCCAGGGAAGCCGTGGCAAAAATGAATGGCATTACCAACTATAAAATTGAACCCTGGATGGACGGCAACAGTCAGTTGGACTCTGCCAATACTTTGCGTAATATACTGGCGGTGGCGGTTTCATTGACTATTTTGATCGTTGCAGGATTTGGTATTTACAATATTATGAACATGACTGTCAACGAAAAAATCAGGGAAATCGCCATCTTGAAAGCGATGGGCTACAGCGGTAAAGATATTGTTGTTATTTTTCTGACACAATCTATTGTCATAGGAATTGTGGGCGGTATTGTCGGGCTTGGTTTGGGATATTTGATTTCCAAAATTATCAGCCATGTACCGTTCCATATCGCCACGCTGAATACATTGCCCATCAATTTTGATCCGAAAGATTACGTTCTGGCTTTCATTTTCGGACTGATCGTAACTTTTTTTGCCGGTTATCTTCCTGCGGCAAAAGCCTCCAAGGTCGATCCCGTGGATATTATCAGAAGCTAAGAAAGATTGCAAAACATTTCACTCAATAAAAAATGAACGCATTAAAAGCCAACCATATCATCAAATATTTTCGCACGCCGGAACCTTTTGAAGTGCTGAAAGACTTGTCTTTTGAAGTCACCAAAGGCGAATTCGTTTCCATTATCGGGAAATCCGGTTCGGGAAAATCCACGCTGTTGTACCTGCTTTCCACGATGGATACGGATTATGAAGGCACGATTGAAATCAACGGCACAACCGTTACCGGAAAAGGACAGAACGAACTGGCGGCATTCCGCAACGAGCATATCGGTTTTGTGTTTCAGTTCCACTATTTGTTGCCCGAATTTACCTTGTTGGACAATGTGATGCTGCCTGCTTTAAAATTGAATAGAAAATCGAAGGAAGAGATAGAAAGCAGAAGTCTGGAACTATTGCAAATGCTGGATTTGAAAGGACAGGAGCATAAAAAAGCTTCCAATATTTCCGGTGGCCAGGCGCAGCGTGTCGCCATTGCGCGGGCATTGATCAACGACCCGACGATTATTATGGGCGATGAACCGACGGGTAATCTGGACAGTAAAAACACGCAAATCGTTTTTGATATATTCAAACAGTTGGCACACGAAAACGGACAGACGATTATTGCGGTTACGCACGATGATGATTTTGCGCAAAAGAGCGACCGCATTATCGAGTTGATGGATGGAAAAATTATTTCATAAACAAGCAAATGGCCTTATAGAATAAACGTTAAGAAAATCAATGAAATAAGTCGATGGAAATAAAAACTGTTTGAACGAAGTACAGCCTTGATTTTTTGGTTCTTTTTTATCAAGAAAAAAGAACGTATTTATTGATTTTCAAAAATCATATTAATATGCCTCTAAAAAATACTTTTCTGTTACTCATTTCCTGTTTGATCTTCTCAATTTCCGCAAAAGCACAACTACAGGAATTACCTTTTTTCGGAGTGAATTACAATACGGGAAAATTCAAAAACGATACAAGTAACGGTAACAATAAGGCTTTTTCTGCCTTTATGAATATCCCGGTTGTACATTCCGACAAAAGAACCGTTGGCGTCAGGCTTCAATATCAAAACCAAACGATAAGCGGCCTTGGCAGTTTGCTCGACCATCGTTTACAACTCGTGGACGCCAATATTTACTGGCGCAGGAAAATTGCCAGCAACAAATGGCTGCATTTCTTTGGACAAGCGGGTATATATTCGGATTTTAAAGACATCAGCGGCAAAGATTACCGTTTTATGCTGGGCGGCATATACACCGTTAAATATTCCGAAAGGCTTACCACCGGTTGGGGAATCAACTACGCCCGTCAGTTTTTCGGCAACCAGATCAATCCGTTCGTGGCCATTAATTATGACATAAGTGACCGGTGGAAACTCGCCGGTTTATTACCTATCAATCCGATACTGACGTACAAAATCAATGACCATTTTTCGTGGAGCAATGAAATCAATGCAAAAGTGGAAAGTTATCGTTTGTCCGCAGCAGATAATGATAATGGCTTCATTCAAATGAAAGGCTGGCGCGGCATTTCCCAATTGAAATATACCGTCAAAAAACACCACCATTTCGCGGCTGGAATAGGCTATAATTTTCGTCAAGACATCAGTTATTACAACAATGCTCCCGCCAACGACTGGAAAATTTTCACGTTTAACCTTAGCAACCACAACAAAGCTGTACAAACGGTACAGGTCAAGGGTATCAATTTCAATATAGGTTATTCATTTCTGTTCTAGAAAGGGAGTACTTTTGTATTCGTATTATTTTCCCAATGAAGCAGAACAAAATCCATATTTTTTTACCGATAGCCATTGCGGCATTGCTACCCGGGATCAATTTTCTTTCCCATTATACAGACTGGCCCATTGCCTCGTATGATAGTTTGCTGCGATGGACGTGGTCGAGCGTGGTTTTGTATATTCTTTGGTACGTATTGCTTTGGACGTCAAAACTCCGTTCAAAATACAAATGGCTATGGGTTGCGGCAGCTACACTGGCGATTGTAGCGGTGGTGTATGCGTTGTTTTCGGTAATGGTTTTCCATATTCCACAGGCGGTTAGATATCAGTTAATTATCAAGGTACTGTTTGCAGCGGCTTTACAGTTGATTATACAATACAGTTTGCGTGCCAGTGATAATATTGGTCGTTTAAGGGTGGAAAAAGAACAGGCTATAGCGGAAATGTACAAGGTCCAGTTACAGGAACTGCGCACGAGGGTGGATCCGCATTTTCTATTCAATTCGCTTAATACGCTTCGCTCGATGGTACACCAAAAAGACCCCAAAAGCGAACCTTTCATCCTTCATCTTTCACAATTATACCGGCAAATGTTGAAATTAAAAGAGCAAGCTACCGTTACGTTAAGGGATGAAATGGAGGTGGTAAATGCTTATGTTTTTTTAATGCAGCAAAGAAGCGGTACCGGACTACAATTTTCTCAAAATATAAACGATGCATATTGGAATGACCTCGTGCCCACAATGAGTGTACAGACTATCGTTGAAAATTGTTTCAAACACAACCGTACCGGTGTTTCCGAGCCTTTGCATATCGAAATTACGGCTGATGCAAATCATGAAATAATCATTCGCAACAATCTCTTGCCCAAAATTTCGGTGGTGGAAAAATCAGGCTATGGCATTCAGAATATCCGAAAAAGCTATGCGCTGCTCAAAATTGCAGAAGGCATTTATTTTGAGGAAACGGACAGGCAATTTGAAGTAAAACTAAAACTAATCAGCGATGAACGTATTAATCATAGAGGATGAGCAGCCGACGGCAGCATTGCTCAAGGAAATCGTGGAAACAGAACCTGATTTTCTCGTGGTGAAAACACTGGATTCCATCGTTGATGCGGTGTCTTACCTTGCCCGGCACCAGCAAAATATGGATGTGATATTTATGGACATCCAATTGACGGACGGTTATAGTTTTGAAATATTTAAAAATGTGGACATCTATATTCCGGTGATTTTCTGCACGGCTTATGATGATTTTACCCTGAAGGCTATTCAGAACAACGGTATCGACTATATCTTGAAACCTTTTGAAGACGAAGCCATCGTACAGGCCTTACATAAATACCAAAAAATGGTAGATAGCATCCGTCGTAAAAATGTGCTACAGTTTCAACTACCAGTAACCGAAAAAACTCAATACCAGAAAAGCTTTCTTGTCCAACAAAAAGAAAAAAGCATCGTTGTTCCGACAGATCAGATAGCCCTTTTTTCTTTGGAAATGGAAACGGTGTATCTATATACTTTCAAAGGCGAGCGCTTCCCAGTTTATAAAAATATGGATTACATCGAATCCGCCATAGA
>QFOI01000323.1 GCA_003241175.1 Pseudopedobacter saltans | reverse complement strand
AATCCACTTCAATACGACATTCGCCAATTAATCAAAGCAGCATCTACTTTGAATGACGATGAACCCTTCACTGGTGAAAATTTATTAAGAAAGGTTTTGAAAGGCACTTATTTTGAGCATGTGTTACCAGAAGGAAAAGCGGAAGAAGAAAAAGAATCGTTCCTGCAAGAACATTTCGGAAAATTCAAAGATTGGGTAGATAGTATAAGAGCTAAGTTTTAATTACAATTCAAAGGGAATGGCAAGCCATTCCCTTTTTTAAAAATTCAATACAATGAACTATAAAAATATAACAGTCGCAGGAAGCGGCGTTTTGGGTTATCAAATCGCCTTCCAAACAGCATTTCACGGACTTAATGTAACTGTCTATGACATTAATGATGAAGTTTTGGAAAAAGCCAAAAACAAATTTGCAATCTTGAGTGAAAACTATAAAAAAGATTTACAAGCGACGGACGCTCAACTAGAAGCAACTTTCAAAAATTTGAGTTACAATTCTAATCTTGCCGAAGCGGTAAAGGATGCCGATTTATTGATTGAAGCCGTTCCTGAAAATCCAACTATAAAATTAGATTTTTACCACAAACTGACCGCCGTTGCTCCTGAAAAAACAGATTTTGCCACCAATTCGTCTACATTGCTGCCTAGTCAATTTGCAGAAGCAACAGGTAGACCATCCAAATTTGTAGCCTTACATTTTGCCAACGATATTTGGAAACACAACACGGCAGAAATCATGGGACACGCGGGCACATCCAAGGAAACCTTTGACAATGTGGTAGCATTTGCCAGAGCGATTGGAATGTTAGCACTCCCATTACACAAGGAGCAACCGGGTTACATTCTCAATTCTTTGCTAGTGCCACTTCTAAGTGCAGCAACGGATTTGTTGATAAAAGAAGTTGCCGATCCTGAAACAATCGATAAAACATGGATGAAAGCTACTGGCGCGCCCATGGGGCCGTTTGCAATTTTGGATGTGGTGGGCATTACGACGGTATACAATATCAATAAAATGGCAGCCGAGAAAACCCAAGATCCAACAAAAATCGATACTGTAAAATACCTGAAAAAATTTTACATAGACCAAAACAAATTGGGTGTCGCAAGTGGCGAAGGTTTCTACAAATACCCAAACCCTAGTTATCTGGATAAAACATTTTTAGATTGACAATAATACTTTTTTTAAGTAATTTTATCTAAACTTTTAAATTATGAGTAGCTTCTTTAAATCCGTTAAGAACACAATAAAACATTGGTACGTTCCTGCAATAGTCGGTATTTTGTTTATAGTAGTGGGTGTATACCTATTTACAACTCCCTTGGAGACCTACTTTTCTCTGGCAGTCCTGTTCGGTTTTTCATTTTTGATTAGTGGCATTATGGAAATCGTATTTTCTGTTTCCAACAGGAATGAAATGGAAGGTTGGGGCTGGTATCTTGCCAGTGGTGTTTTCGGTACGGTGATGGGGTTAATATTGACGGTTTTTCCAGCGATTGCGGCTACCACATTGCCCTATTTTATCGGATTTACCTTAATGTTCCGCTCTTTTCAGGGGTTGGGATTAGCCTTTGACTTAAAAAATTATGGAGTCATGAAATGGGGAGATGTAGCTCTGTTGAGCATTTTGGGCATTATCCTTTCATTTATACTTATTGAAAGTCCAATTTTCACTGGGTTTTCCTTGGTAGCCATTACCGCATCAACTTTTATTGTTTTAGGAATTTATGCGATTGTTTTATCTGTTCGATTAAAGAAATTAAAATCATATTCTGGTAAGATTTCGCCAGAACTTAAAGATAAAATCGAAAATCTAAAAAAGGAGTATTACGACTATCTAAAAAAAAAGGTTGCCAATGAAGTGCCTTAAGCATAATTCAATTACGGCTTGTTACTGTATACGAATAGTACGCCCATGGAAGCAAACTTAGATTCCAGAAACTATACAGACATTCAGACTTTTAACTTCTTAATTATAAAAATGGAAACATTCATTAGTGATTTGTCCGGTAAAAAGTTTACTATCTCGGAGCAGATTAATTTAGAAAGCGTTAGAGATATATTGCTAAAAAATATTATGAAGGAACATCCTAAACTAAACGAGAGTAACAGTATTTCTTTAAGCGAACTTAATCAAATAAAATTGAAATACTTGTCACAACATCTAAGCGATGAATTGGGTGATTTGAATGATCTAGAAAAAACTGTACTTGATTCTATAAACACCAGTTCTACACTCACAGCGCAGATTGATGACGATGAAAAGCCTCTAAAATTTGGCGAGAAAATAGCCGATAGAGTTGCTGATTTTGGAGGAAGTTGGAAATTCATCATTAGCTTTTGTTTAATACTAGTATTTTGGATTGTGTTGAACGGCATTTTGATGGAGAAAAGAGCTTTTGATCCCTATCCTTTTATTCTTTTAAATCTTATACTTTCTTGTCTTGCTGCACTTCAGGCCCCGATAATAATGATGAGCCAGAATCGCCAAGAAAACAAGGATCGCCATCGCGCACGTAACGACTATATGATTAATCTTAAATCCGAGTTGGAGATTAGGATGTTACACGAAAAGTTGGATCAATTAATTATGCGGTATCAACAGGATATAATAACCTTGCAGCGTGAACAGGTCGAACAAATGAAAAAGATGTTTGATATTTTTAAAACACACTAGTTTGATGTTGTTTAGATACTTAACGATGTATAGGCATATACTTTTGTTGTCTATTTTGACTATTGTCAATGCCCTCGTATCTTTTTGGATTTATATTTCAAGAATGAGCAACTCTACATACCTTAGCAAAAAGAAACGGAAGACGAAAGTTAATACTATCGCTGTAGCTGATTTCGACCATATTTACAGATCATCCATAAAACCTATCTGCTGCCAAACTGGATAGAAAGGTATTGTTCTGTACTTCTAACGGTCGAGAATTATTGGAAGAGCAACAATTGCATCCAGCAGATATTGTTAGAGTGAAACTTTTTTTACCGGTCCTCTGGTCCCAGAAAGGAAATGACTTCGACCGTCATGCGTGTTTGGTTAAAACAAAATTTGTCTGCTCATAAAATTTTGAGGTAATCATCGAATTTCTGGTTACTCTTCACTATAAGCAAAATATTGTGCAACAGGCAGTAATTCAGGGATTCGAAACTAATTATACAAAAAGGTGAAAATCAATGAGAAGTTAGGTATACCTTTTTACTACTAACCGAATTGCAACCCCCTATTACAACAACACTATAAATGTAGGGAAAAAAATTATAGACATAACGTTTTTTACACCAATAAACACTATACTTTACTACAATTGGAAACTTGGCATTTGAATAATAGAATAATTTTTAGGCAAAAAGCTGGGAGTATTTGTTATTGACAATTCGAGAAATTAAATTTCTTGTTTTATTTTTTTCGCTCTTCTTAGGCTTGGTATTGATTGCTTCGCAGACTGCTTTACATGCCTTGAATTTGGCCACCTTACTAGCTTTGATTTTAATCTTCTCACCTGTTTGCGCGTTACAATCACAACGAGCAGAACGTTCAAAGACACTGAAAGTTCCAAAACCAATTATGGTAACCGAATCACCTGCCGCTAATGTTTCGGTTACTTTATCTGTAAAAGCTTCCAATAACTTGCCAGCATCAATCTTGGTTACTCCGGCTTTAATGGCGACAACAATCTATGTGACAACATTCCTTGAACCAAGAACACTGAAAGAATGAAAATATTCTTATTTTTTAACAAATTTGATAGATTGAGTTGCTCCCGACTTTTCAACCACTTTAATAATATAAACTCCTGATGGGATGGACCCGACATCGACCAAGTACTGTTGAGACATTATTGTTTGATTTTTGATTAATTGACCTAATATATTATAGATGTTTAAGATAGAACCTGCGGCTACCCCGATAAGACGAAACCTGTCTATTACAGGATTAGGAGCAATAGTTAAAAACGGGGAGGCTACATCAATTGAAGCAACATTACTCATTGTAGATTTATTATCTTGATCGTATTGTACCAAACGGTAAAATAATTTGCCAACAGTTGGATAGTGATCTATAAAACTATAATCTACCCCATCACCACTTCCATTAGTATACTTACTATTAATATGTCCAACACTAATCCATTCACCATCATTGGATTTTCGTTGCAAATCAAAATACCGGTTGTTTATTTCAGTACCAGTACTCCATGTTAACAGTACATTTTTGTTTTGTAACGTAGCATGCAAATCTTTACTATAATTTACCGGTAAAGTATAGCTATAAATATTACTTGTTATATCTAGATAAGGAAAAGGGGCCGTATTGTTTCTATAAAATCCGTACGTCGCATCAGAACCATCATTGACAGAGTAGGATGCATTTGGATCAGAACTACCACCACCACCAACTCCATAAGGACTTAAATAAAAATCGGATCTACTGCTAGTAAAAGTAACTTGTTTG
>QFOI01000322.1 GCA_003241175.1 Pseudopedobacter saltans | reverse complement strand
AAGAACGCAGCCAAACCATTAAATGATTGTGCAAAATTCAATCTTTGCGCACCTGTTTTGGGATCACCGAGAACTGTTACATAAGGATTTGCAGCGGTTTCCAATATGGTAAGTCCGCATGCTACGATAAACAATGCACCTAAAAAGAAAACATAACTGATTGTATTGGCAGCGGGTACAAACAGAAAACAACCTATCGCAAAAAAAATCAAACCTATTAAGATACCATATTTGTATCCGTATTTTTTCATAATCATCCCGGCAGGAATCGCCATGACGAAATAGGCTACATATACAGCCGAGTCGACCAACGAAGCCTGAAAATGCGACAAACTGAACACATTGCGCAAATGAGGAATCAATATAGGATCTAGATTATGGATAAATCCCCAAAAAAAGAACAGGGATGTCACCAAAGCAAAAGCAAACAATTTATTAGGCTTCATGGTAAAATTTAAGCAAACGTTGAAAATAGCCTTTCAAAGAAAAGCTATTTCTCTTATATTTTCAATACGACAGCTATCAATATTGTCTTAAATAGTTACCATTTCTTTTAAAAAGACTTATGGTATCGATTGCGTAAGTAACTTTTCTGGCTTTTTGATTAATGATTCTTTGCTATTTCTCGCGCAAGCATAAGTGAGGAACGAACGGTGCTTGAGTGGTTATAATTTACACACGAGCACCGCTTTGCTAATGCTTGCGCGAGTTTAAGAGTTTAGGTAAAGCACTTTTTGTTTTTCACTAGTTATTCTTTGCCACATCGATTACTCCACGGATCATGATTTTGTTTCTATCTTTTATATTTTCTTCTGTTTTAGTAAGCAGTTTAATGATGCCAACTTCGGGTTGTCCGTTACTTGTGGGCAATTTGTCCACGATGATTGTTAGTAAACTATTTTCATCTATAAAATAATCATCATAGCTAGCATTTATCAAATTGCCATCTAAAGTGAAAACGATAGGAATTTTTTCAAAATGGATATATTTTTCTTTCAGCTTAGTTAACGAGATAAGTTTAGGTTCAGAATCAATTTTTGCTTTAATGTAAATTTGCCCTCTATAATTTTTTCCTGCAATAGAAGTATCACGGTTCACAATGTTCATATTTTCTATTTGACTGGGTTTGAGACTATTAATAGCATTCCCAAACTTTCCATTGATGAAAAAAGCTGGTTGCATCGCTTGTTTGCTTTTATCGACATATATTACTTTGAATGTTGTGTCTCTTTTTGCTTGCGCAAAAGATTGTGTTGTAACAAATGCAATCAAAAGAATTAAAAAAAATTTCATATTTATTATATTAGAGGTTAACTAGATCTATTCATTTGAGTATTCGTGAAACCTCTCCCTAACCCTCTCCTTAGAGGAGAGGGAATGAAGAAAAAGAATCTATTTCACATCCAAAATCGTCCCTTCGCTGTGGCTGTTCATTTCGGGTGCGTACATACATTGCACGGAAGCAATTCCGGATGAAAAGTTGCCTGCGTGCGTTACGTGTATTGTGTAATCCAATATGTGTGAACCTTTAGATACTGTATTGAAAAAGAAATTGGACGAAACGTCTTTGATGGACAAATAATAACCCATATTATTTTTGTATTGGTAGCCACTGATAGCATCGTCTGGCTCCGTATTGGACGGACGCAAATCTTTTAGATGAACATATTGCATGTCACGGTCAGCCTTGATCACAATCCGAACAACCAACTTGTCTCCCACTTTCAATACATCGCCAGCTTTCACTTCCTGCAAATGATTTTCGCCATTGGTGATCGTTTCTTTGTAAAAAGTTTTTGCCAAAGTCAAAGGAGATTGCGCTGGAGTTATTTTGTCCATATTTTCCAAATACTGCCAATATACACCGCCATAAACATAACCAGGATTGGCACTTATTCCAACCGTAATTTTACCCAAACTTGCACGAATGGCATTTTGTGGAATCGTGATTTTTGCATAGCCTGTCCCCGCTTCTTGCTGACCGATGTTCAAAACAGTATCACCCATTTGAATACTGATTTTTGGTGCAGCATCCGACCATTTAGTATTGGCAGTCAGCAAGGCATAGCATGCATCAGCGGTTGCTTTGGTATTGGACCAATAGTTGGTTTGCTTGTTACGGATTAGCCAGTGCTGCATTTCCTCTACTTGGTCTTTCAGTTTGGAATCGTTTTGTTTGTTGGCAATCTGGTTGATGATGGTCATCATCTGACTTTGCGTTTCGATATTACTCAAGTAACCAAATCCCCAATCGAAATCCGATTTCCAGTAAGTCCCATTTGTTTTGCTTTCTACCGCATTTTCCATCAAAGAGCGAATCACCGTATTGACCGCAAAACTCTTGTCTCCTTTTCGGTAAAAAATCTCCGCGATCCATGCTTTTTGTATATTGGAAAAGCCGTTCCAATACTTTTTGGATTGGTTGAGATAATAGTTTTCTGCTTCTGTGTATTTATGCATTGCAGAATCTTGTGCCAAAGCGTAGAGATACATCAATTGAGATGCACTTGTGTTATTTGAATTTAAATTGGATTTCCATTTTTTCAGATTAGCAAAATCTTCGGAAATTTTTCCGGAAAGATATTGTTGCGCTTTTTTGATAATGGGGGCAAATTTTTCTTGCCATTTTTTATCAACAGCCTGCAAAGATTGCAAACGTGCATATTGGAGCATGATGTTTTGTGTAATGTAACGGTCGCCCCAATTACCTTCGTACCAAGAAAAACTACCATCTGATAATTGGCGTTTTGCTAACAAGTCGAAATTCTTTTGCAAAAGATTATTGACGCTATCCGTATTGAAATACAATGCTAGTTTGCGCTTCTGTGCAGCTTCCGACTCTGCCACATTGAGCCAAGGCGTTTCTTCCAAAAGCGCTTGTTTGAGTTCGCCATTTTTCTGCAAATTGCTTTTCAATGCTTCCGGATCATTTTCCCATTTATTCAAAACGGATTTGATTTGAGGGAACATATGGGTTATTTTATTTGCCAAAAATCCACCATACATCCGACCAAAAACCTGTTCGGAACATTCGTAAGGATAAGATTGCAAATAAGGAATAGCCTGCACCGCATACCAAACCGGATTGGTTGCCAACTCAATACTTAAGTTTTTGTTTTGCAATGTATTGGAGGAGTCGCTTGCCAATAATTTGGTAAAAGCCATATGAGCGACTGTATCGCCTTTCAGTTCAAATGGTAAGGTTTCCGTTACCAAAGTTTGCCTGGAAAGTACCGGAATCTCATGTTGTTCCCCGTCCGAAAACTGTCCACCTTCTGCCCAAACTTTCACATACAAAGGACCAGAATAAGTGAACGGAATAACCAAATCAAAAGCAACAGTCGAACTCTGATCGGCAGCTACTTTGAAATTGGTTTGATCGATTTTTTGCCAATGTAAAACATTACTATCTGCATCCATTAACTGAATAAACGCCTTCCCTTCCAAATCTTTCGCTCCCGTATTGCTGATCTTTGCCGTCAATACCAATTGGTCACCTGCTCTTAGGAAACGAGGCATATTGGGCTGAATCATCAAGGTTTTCTTAGAAGTGATCATCATTTCGGAATAACCAAAATGCAAATCATTGTCCATCGACAGATTCCGCCAGCGCCATTGGGTCACTGCATCTGGCATGGTAAACTCTATCCAATAGTTGCCGTCCTTGTCCGCTGTAAGCGACGGATAGAAAAATGCCGTTTCGCTAAAATTGGAACGCAAAACCGGTGGCGTTTTTTTGCCGTAACTTTTGGATTTAGTGGTTATTAATACAGCGCCATTGGCCGCTCGAGAACCATAAATCGCTACCGCATCAGCCGGTTTATATATGTTAATCACCTCAATATCACTTGGCGGAATATTTGCTTCACCATCCGACAATACCTGTCCATCAACAATATATAGAGTATTGTTATTGGATATTGATGAAACGCCTCTTAATACAATACTACCTTTATCGGAAACGCTTACTCCAGAAACTTTCCCCAACAAGGCAGTTGCAGTAACTGGGGTACTATTACCTTCTACAATTGACGTAGCACCTGCTGAAAAACTCATCTTTTTTGAAGTACCATAACCTACAACTACCACTTCATCCATACCTCCATTCAATTGCAGATTTCCATTTTCAAATGTCAACTGCGGATAATGGATGCCAAATGGATTTCTTAAAGTTTGTACCAAACCGTATCCATTTGATGTGTTATCAAAAGGACTGGAAAAACTTGGCGTATTTCCATATTGATATGCGTTATTTACATAAAAACGCCAATTGCCCTTCAATATCTGATCCAGGGACGCATCATACATAGCACTCATTAATTGACCATCATTTACCACTTTCCTATCTTTTATGACTTGAACAGACCATTTCTCTTTCGAACCCGGCTCGATATTATCTCTAAAAGATTTGAATTTTATGTCAATAGGAACTCGTTTGGGAAGTACTTCAATACTAAAAACTTCTTG
>QFOI01000321.1 GCA_003241175.1 Pseudopedobacter saltans | reverse complement strand
ATAATCGCACTCAAAGACAATGCTCCAGACCCTAAACCAAATTTTTGGGTAATGTTGTTGATGAAATTTCCGGAAATGTTTTGAACTACAGGGTTGGATTCTGCTGTTTCATTACTATTGGAAAAGAAACCCAAAAGGCTTCCAATGTTGCCATTGGCAACGGCACCTTCTATTCCCTCTTTGATAGAAGAAGCTGCTTCACTGGCAATTCCTTCTTTATGGGCATTGTCCACGTCTGGATTTTGTTCAACAGCCTGTCCGGCAATTTGTTGTACGCTCTGTAAGATGTTTTCGAACATATGGTTTTGTTTTTTTATATTGAATAACTAGTAACTGGTGAATGCAATGGCAACTGGTTTGGGTATAGACAAGGAGTTTTTGGTTAAGGTCAATAATCCTACCTCTGGGTCAACTTTGTAAAATTCCACTGCGTTCTCATCACGAGAAGCAACTGCCAAATATTTACCATCCGGTGTAAAAGCCATATCACGCGGATGTGCTTTCACTTTTTGGTCATCTATATGTGTCAGTTTCCCATCATTTTCAATATGGAAAATAGCCACTGTATTAGCCGTTCCCCTATTGGAAACATACAAAAAACGCCCATTGGGAGAAATTCTTATTGCCGAACCCCCATTATCCAAATTTTTATCTACTTGAGGAGCTGCATCCAGTATCTGCAATTGCGTCAGATTTCCTTTGTCATAGGAGTAGGCAATAACTTTTCCGATCAGTTCACAGATAACGTACATATATTTCCCATCTTTCGAAAACACTATATGACGTGGTCCATAACCATCAGGAACTTTGTAGGTTTTAGGAGTTCCTTCTGTCAAAGGAGTAGAACGTTTAGGATCAAAATTATACTTGTAGATAAGGTCATTTCCTAAATTGGTTACGAATACATATTTGCCATCAGGCGAGATAAAAGTACCATGAGCGTGTGGACCTTCCTGATTGGGATGTAACCCTTTGCCCTCATGTTGTATCAATTGAGTTTTTTCACTTTGTAAACGCCCGTCTTTTTCGGTTTTGTACAATACGACACTTCCGCTCGTGTAGTTTGCCGCCAATACGTCCAGACCTTTTTTGTCCGTTGTAATATAACAAGGTGCGTCACCTATGGAAGGAACCGTATTGAGAAAGGTTAATTTCCCATTTTTCTTGTCAAAAGAAAATGCACTTAAAGCGCCTTTCCCTTTGTCTGCATCTGTAATATTCTCATTGGCTGTGTATACCTTTTTTCCACCATCACTTAAAGCAAAATAGGAAGGATTAACTGACTGTTCCGTAGAGATAAGGGAAGCATATTCTGAAACTTCATCAAACATATAGACATAAATGCCTCTGCTTTCTGAACCAGTTGTATAAGTCCCCACCATCATATAATATGTCTGAGCTGTCGCCATAAGAGAACTACCCACTAAAAGTAGCAATAATAGAAAAAATCTACGCATAATATTTATTTAAAAACATTCTTTCAATCTCGGCTCAAAGTAAGATTAAAATATAGGAAATCCATCAACTCAGGTCAAAAAGAAAGTCAGAATATATCCTATCTTTGTATCATGCAACAATATCTAGACTTACTCAAATATATACGCGACAACGGAAACGAAAAAACGGATCGTACAGGTACTGGAACCTATAGCATCTTTGGTTATCAAATGCGTTTTGATCTTCAAAAAGGTTTTCCATTATTGACAACCAAGAAATTACACTTAAAAAGTATCATTCATGAGTTGCTTTGGTTTCTTCAAGGAGACACCAATATAAAGTACCTAAAGGATCACAAAGTCAAAATATGGGATGCATGGGCAGACGAAAATGGCGATCTTGGACCCGTTTATGGAAAACAATGGCGCAGTTGGGAAGGTGCAGATGGCAAAATCCATGATCAGATCACAGAAGCTATTAATCTGATAAAAAATGCTCCAGATAGTAGACGTATAATTGTCAACGCATGGAATGTGGGTGAACTCAAACAAATGGCATTGACGCCATGTCACGCATTATTTCAATTTTATGTTGCAGATGGAAAATTGAGTTGCCAATTGTATCAACGCAGTGCAGATGTTTTCTTAGGAGTACCATTCAATATAGCATCCTATGCTTTGTTGACGATGATGATTGCTCAGGTTTGTGGTTTAGAACCCGGCGATTTTGTACATACATTTGGAGATGTTCATTTGTACAAAAACCATATTGAGCAGGCTGATATCCAGTTGCAAAGAAAGCCATTTCCACTTCCTACTATGAAGATCAACAAAGACGTAAAGGATATTTTCGCATTCCGATTTGAAGATTTTCAATTAGAAAACTACCAATCTTGGCCGAAGATAGAAGCACCTGTAGCGGTGTAGCATTACTTAGGAAATCCGAATTTTGAATTGTAAAACAATACATTAATTTTACGTAGAACTAAACTTTCAACCCGTACCGTTTTTGCAATTATTTAATGAGGATTTTTAGACTTCTTTTCTTGTTGATTTGTATCTCTTTTCTACAAAAAGATATTAAGGCGCAATTACTGACTTCCAAAGAATTGATTGAAGCATGGGATGTGGACGACACGTCTCAGACCACTAAAGCTGAGATAACTTTTAATGATTTATATCGGAACGGAAAACTTCCAATATTTAATACCAGAGTAAAGGAAATCAAGATCTACCTTAACGACCATTATTCCACTCGATTGGAAGTAAGGTTTTTGATGTATCAAGTTTTACAACGCTTACAAGTCAATCATGAAGCTAGCCTACAGACAGATAGCTTAAGACTTATAAAAGCACTCAACCTTGCCAATATATTAGGAGACAAACAACTATTATCCGAAGTATACTCGATATTCAATCTTAACGGAAGTAAAAACTTTGAAAGTCAGTTGTTCACGACTTTGAAAGCCATTGATTTGCAACGCGAGATAGGATTTGAACATTTCCCCATAGAGTATCAGCGATTTTTAACCGCAAGTGGTTTATTTTGGGATATTCATGATTATAGAAAATGTATTGATTATGGGAAAGAAAATCTAAATAATTTCAATCTCCCAGTCGATGATTTCTATGCTTACATATGCCAGATTGACCTTTTGGGTAATTCCTATTTCCATCTTGGTATGGGCGATAGTACCATTTTTTACTATCAAAAAATCAAAGAGCTTTTATCGGATTTAAAGATAAATGGAAAAAAATATCAATTTTTTACCTATTTAGATACTAGTGCAACTGGTTTGGCAACCATTTGGAATGGAATCGCAGACGGAGGAATTGGTCAAGGCTATTTTCTGCTAAAAAAATACGACGAAGCTTTACCACTTTTGCAAAAAAATATCGCTTCAAGCATTTTAGCCAAACAGTTTTCTGACGCAGCGCAATCACAAAATGTATACGCAAAAATCAATTTCATCCGAAAACAATATGACAGTTCGCTCTACAGGGCCAAATTGGCCTATCAATGGGCGTCGACCAACAATGATATACACCAATATCCTCAGATTATTAATGCATTGCAAATAATTACAGACAATTATAAAATATTGGGAAACTATGACAGCGCTTACCTATATAATGACAAATACCACATCTATAACGATACATTTCAAACTTATCTCAACAAAAGTGAGCTATCCATCGTTAATGCACATTTAGCTTTTGACAGTATGCAGCAAGAGCTAAGTAATACTAAAAATCAAGTTCTTTGGGAGAATACCCTAAAGTGGTTGTTGATCGGAGCGATTCTCCTGGTATCCATTATTTTCCTGCTTATATACAATCGCTTCCGTTTCCAACAAAATATCAAAGCCGAACGATTGGAAAACGAAAAGAGGCTGGCAGATCTGGAAATTGAAAATTCCAAGCAGCAAATTGCCGATGCACAACTGCAATTAGAAACTTTTGCTAAAAATATTTCCGAAAAAAACGCGCTTATAGAAGCTTTGCAGGAACGTTATGGACCAGAAGAGGCCGACTCCGCACTGAAAAACATGACAATTCTTACAGAAGAAGATTGGCAGACATTCAAACATACTTTCGAAAAGGTTTACCCTCGTTATTGGGATCGCCTTATCGTAAGATTTCCTGCATTGACCACAGGAGAACAACGATTTATGGCATTAGCTAAACTAGGATTTAACAACAAAGAAATGGCCGCCGCGACCGGCGTATCCACTCACGGTATAAGAGTAACCCTGTACCGACTCCGCAAAAAATATAATCTACCAGAGACCGAAGATCTTCGTGCAATCGCTCAATCTATTTAGCAAATACACCTAAATACCCTTTGTTACACTTTTGTTATGCCCATGTAACAGTATTGTGATACCCTTTTTTCTATTATTGCACCGTGTCTTTCTAGATTTGTCAGATGAGAAAACGACAAAAAGATTATCTCATTTACACTCTAATTATCATTATTGCCTTAGCATTAATAGCATTTGTTTGGTTTTACTTCGATCAAAAGATAAGTACAATTA
>QFOI01000320.1 GCA_003241175.1 Pseudopedobacter saltans | reverse complement strand
ATTAATTTAGCTTCTGTGAAAACACATCGGCTCACTGTCGTGCAAATTTGGATCTTTCAGTCCAAATTTGTCCGCCACTTCGCCAATGAGTTTTCCGTTGTGCGTCAGCTTAGCCCCCTCAATATTATAAATTACTGGAATGACATATTCATTAAATGAAGCCTTATATCTAAAAGAGTACTATTCAAGCAAAATGATTGGTCGAATGCTCGACGACAGTACGCAAACCTTAGTTAAAGAAATAGTTATAGAACAACTTGAAAATGACAAATCAAAATTTGTTGTAAAGGCAAACGGACAACGAATAAATGGCGTATTTATTCTTTTTAAGGAAATCGGCTCGGCGGCTAATCAATTTGGGCTTTGCTCGCCAGATATTGTTTTAAAAGATCTAAGTCAATTAAAATAAAATACCCTCTGTCATCTGAATAAGTAATCTTAAACGTGTTCAGATATTTATCAATAATAGTTTTAAGTTTTTTAAAACATGGTTCTATTCTATCAATTATTTTATTAATCTCATTCATTTCATAATATGTTTTATTAATTAATAAGTCACTATATGTTAGGAATCCACAAGCCGAACGCACAACATATCATTGGCGCAATGGCGGGTAAAGTACTAATTCTCAACTTTTGTAATTCTATTCCGCCGAATGTGTTTCACATTCGCTTTTTTGAATTAATTTAGCTTTGTGAAAACACATCGGCTCACTGTTGTGCAAATTTGGATCTTTCAGTCCAAATTTGTCCACCACTATCGCCAATGAGTTTTCCGTTGGCTGTAACATTCAAACTTGCTTTTGTTGCTAAGAAAATTTGTAAATGAGCACACTACTTTTCAAAATTTTTATAGTCTTTTTTATTCTATTATTATTTGGAGGAATTTTCTATTTGATTTATTTACCAGTAAAACTTTGGCTATTAAAATCTGGAAAACTAACAAAAAAGCAGAGCAATAGAATTAATATAACATATATATCAATACTAATTCTTAGTGGAATTTTCTTATTATTATTGGGTGATAAAGGTAGAACTCCAACAAGAGAAAGACTTGAATCTATTTCAAAAATAAAGTTACCATCAAAGTTTAAAGTACTCAAAGATGAGTATCAGGATATGTTACAGGATTATTGTATTCAATATGAAATTCAGCTTGATAGCAATAGTAGAAAGGACTTGATTTTAAGTATACAATCTTCTCCATTCTATAATTCTACATCTCTGGGAAGGGACGATTATCCAAGTTACATTACGATCAACTCAGTTTTTGCTTTATGGTTTAAAAATAAGAATGGATACGAATTCAGCAAACCCTACAAGCAGCCGACTTATTCTATCCAAGTTGACACAATATTAAACAAACTTACATACCAAGAATGTAGTGACTAAAAATGCTACAGCCAACATGAGTTTGACGATTTGTGACGGGCGAAAGAATATCGGCTCAACTTAATATCATTATTGAACTTTTGTACTAAATTTGAACTGACAATCACTATTTTCGTCACAAACCGTCAAGCCAGGTGCGTTATCTGCAATATGCGAACAAGCAACCAAATAATTGAAGTTCAAAAAGGTGATATCACAAAAATAACAGCTGATGCAATCGTGAATGCAGCAAATACTTCTTTATTAGGAGGTGGCGGTGTTGATGGAGCAATTCATCGAGCAGGAGGAAATGAAATTTTAGAAGATTGTCGAAAAATTATTGCAAAACAAGGTGGATGCAAAGTTGGAGAGGCTGTAATTACTACTGCAGGAAAATTATCCGCTAAATATGTAATTCATACTGTTGGTCCGGTTTGGAATAATGGAACCAAAAATGAAGAGTCCAAACTAAAAAGCTGCTATCTGAATTCATTAAATATAGCAGTTGAAAATATTTGTAAAACAATTGCATTCCCTTCAATAAGTACTGGCATTTATAGATTTCCAAAGGATAAAGCTGCGACTATTGCAGTGGAAACAATCAAAGATTTTCTAAAAGACGATAACATAATCGAAAAAATAATTTTAGTAAGCTTTGATGACGAAAACTATCAAATTATTAAATCATCATTAGAAATATAAACAATAATACTGCAGATAACATGAGTTTGACGATTTGTGACGGGCGAAAGAATAACGGCTCAACCATATATCATTATTGAACTTTTGTACTAAATTTGAACTGATAATCACTATTTTCGTCACAATCCGTCAAGCCCGGTGCGTTAGGTGCAACTGTTAAGAACAGGTCGATGGAGATAACAAGAGATATAATATGTCAAGTATATGCCGGACAAAAATCCAAAAGAACAATTGACCTCGTTCTGAACACGTTTATTCCGGAATATGAAAGATTAAATTTAGACTACGCTTTCAATTCAGACGCCAATGGAATTTGTTTTAACACAGAAGATGAAATGATAAATTATTTCATTAATAATAACGGACTAAATCAAACTTTCTATTGGAACAAATACCATGACAATCCTGACAAAATTATGGTTGGTGTTAATATAACTGAAGACGATATGCTCATTGTAAGTTTGACAATTGACGGAAATAAAGAAACTGAAAGGAGATACTTCACAAAACTTAAAGAAATATTGAAATCGGAAATTGGTGTAATATCATATATAAAACCTGTTGACTATGAAAGTGGAAAAGATTTTATAAAAAAATATCAATAAAACAGCTGCACCTAACATGGGATTGATGTTTTGTGACGGGCGAAAGAATATCGGCTCAGCTGAATATCATTATTGAACTTTTGTACTAAATTTGAACCAATAATCATTATTTTCGTCACAAAAACATCAACCCCGAGAACATTGTGTGCAACCAAACCTTAAGTGTTAGATGTCAAAATCCCAAAAAACTATAATTATCTTTTTAGTTGGTTTTCTATGTCTAATATACTTTATGTATTTCTGTGCACGACTATTGGCGCCTGGAAGTTATCCCTACACTGAAACTTATGAATTCAATATACCTGAAGGAAAATTGCTAAAAATTATCAAAAACTTCAAAAATGATCATCAAGAATTAATGGTACCGATTGATCTTGAAGATGGAAGAAAAGATAGTTCAGATTATTGGTATCATATCTATTTCTATGACAAAGCAACGGATAACATATTCTATACATGGACACGACCTTCAGAAAAAAACAAAACAACATTTGCCCTTGTAGCTATAAACAATGGGTTAAGTTTAGGAAATTGGAAAGAAATAAACAAAGACTTTAGTTCTAACGAAAACAAGAAAATTAAAGAATATTTCAAACGAATAATATTAGACTCTATCAAAATGCGAATAACCAAATTGAATTAATAAACATATGGGCTGCACACAACATGAGTTTGACGATTTGTGACGGGCGAAAGAATATTGGCTCAACTATATATCATTATTGGACTTTTGTTCTAAATTTGAACTGAGAATCACTATTTTGGTCACAAACCGTCAAGCCCGATGCGTTGCCTGCAATATTTATGAAACGTGCACAAACTCAATTTAAACTCGAAAAAACTATTTGGACAGAAAAAGATTTTGACAAAATGATATGGCACGACAATCCTATTCATGCATTTACCTATAGCAATAATTTTGAAATAATATTTGACATTGACTATACATTCGAATGGATATTAGAAGGTAATAAGTATAAATTTTGGATAGCTCCTTGTACATTAATATTCGAAAACGTTTACGATTTGGTATTTGATATAGGCCCAACAACTCCAGAAATGACTATAGATTTTATTACAAAAGAAAATCCTCAGATACCAAAAAACTCGAAATATATCAAACGAGAAACTGAATTTGATTGGATAATTGAGATGCAAGAAGGAACAATATCTTTTAAATCTGTTGGATACAAACAATATGTAAGGCAGTCTCCACAATTACTTAAAACTCAAATTTTATCTAATTTAGAAAGAGGTTATACTTCATTTGACAGAAAATCATTCTAAATTAACAATACTGCAGGCAACAAGTGTTTGACGATTTGTGACGGGCGAAAGAATATTGGCTCAACTTAATATCATTGTTGAACTTTTGTCCTAAATTTGAACTGATAATCACTATTTCGTCACAAACCGTCAAGCCCGGTGCGTTAGGCGTAATGATGTCAAAAATAACGTTTTATCAATTCATTCAAATCCATAGCAATATAATTACTCGGAATTACTGGAACCACTCTCTGTAGTCTGGATGAACTAACCGTATTTTTTGACTTTCCCATTGAAATACGTAAAATCATCTACACCACTAACTTGATTGAAAACCTTAACGGAAAAATACGTAATTACACTAAAAACAAGATGTCTTTCCCCCACAGATGACGATGCCCATTCATAACTGGGGATTGATTTTAAACCAGTAGTTTATCCTTATTTTTGACAAAAGGCTCAGATTATAAAATCCAAGCCCAACTTTTAACTTACACACTTAATGGGACAGTGTCTTTATTATTTTTAAATCATGCCATAATCGCT
>QFOI01000319.1 GCA_003241175.1 Pseudopedobacter saltans | reverse complement strand
GAGTCGATTGTGGAAGTGGCGATGGGTGCATTTGAAAGAGTGAAAGAACTCGAAAAAGAACTGGAAGTCATTGTCCAAAAACTAGAAACCGATTCTGACGAAAAATTGTTGGAAGAATACAGCGACAAGCTACACGAAATGGACATGCTTGATGGCTACAACATCCAATACAAAACCGAAGAAGTCTTATTGGGATTGGGGTTCACGGCCGAACAAATTACAAAACCTTACAAAACTTTCAGTGGAGGTTGGCGTATGCGTGTGCTTTTGGCGAAAATGATTTTGCAGTCACCAGACGTGCTTCTATTGGATGAACCTACCAACCACTTGGACTTACCTTCTATTGAATGGTTGGAAAAATATTTGCAGAAATACAAAGGAAGCGTGGTGATTGTCAGCCACGATAAGTTCTTTTTGAATAAATTGGTCAACAAGATCGTCGACCTTTACCAACAAAGACTGAATTTTTACACTGGTGATTACGATTACTACGAAACGGAACGTGAAATCCGTTTGGATCAGCAACAGCGCGCTTACGAAAACCAACAGGATTATATTCGTCAACAGGAACGTTTTATCGAGCGTTTTCGTTCCAAAGCTTCCAAAGCAGCACAAGCACAAAGTATCATCAAGCGTCTGGACAAACTGGATCGTATTGAGCAAACTTCACTCGAAAGGCCCAACCTCAATATCAGTTTCCAAGTAGACAAACAGCCCGGCAAGATCATCTCGACGATGGTTGACATTTCCAAATCTTTTGGAGAAAACCATATTGTACAAAATACAGGTGCAGAGATCAATCGCGGTGACAAGATTGGTCTAATCGGAGCAAATGGTAAGGGAAAATCTACCATGCTGCGCATCATCGCAGGTACCGAACCATTGGATAACGGAACAAGTTTGTTGGGACACAATGTGGAAGAAAGCTTTTACGCACAGCATCAGTTGGAATCTCTTGGTTTGGAAAATACTATATTGGAGGAAATGCAGCTAGCACGTAGCGGCAAGACAGACCAGGAAATCCGTGGGTTATTGGGATGCTTTCTTTTCGGAGGAGACGATGTTGACAAAAAAATCAAAATCTTAAGCGGAGGGGAAAAAGCACGTGTCGCTTTGGCAAAAGTAATCGCTTCCAAATCCAACTTTTTGCTATTGGACGAACCAACCAACCATTTGGACATGGTCAGTGTGGAACTTTTGGCTGAAGCATTGAAAAAATATGAAGGCACGTTGATTAGCGTTAGCCACGACCGTTTCTTTATTTCCAAAATGGCCAACAAAATCTGGGAAATCCAAGATGGGGAAATAAAGATTTTCGATGGTCCTTACCACGAATATGTAGAATGGAAGGAACGCATGGAAAAACAAGGGAAAGAAGCACCCAAAAAGGTAGCCGTCGAAAGCAAACCAAAAGAAGTGGCTAAGCCTGAGGTTAAAAATCTTTCCCGTGAAGAAATGAAGGAGAAAGAACGTATCCAGAAGAAATTTTCCAAACTGGAAGAGGAGATTTCCGAATTGGGCAAAAAGAAAAAGCAGATCGAACAAGAAATGGCCAACCCAGATATATATTCAGATCTCTCCAAGTTTTCGGAAGTTGAAAAACAACTCAAAGATGTCGACCACAAAATTGGCGTAGCCAATGCCGAATACGAAAAAGTATTTGAAATGTTGTCAGAATAATCTTTGTGATTTATTTTGGTTGAAATATGTCAAAACTTACTATATTTGCACCCGGCAGGTCTTACACGACCAGCTCCTGTTGAACCCTCCCAGGACCGGAAGGTAGCAAGAGTAGACGGTTGTAGCGGTGCGATGTAATAAGCCTGCCTTTTTTCAACTATATTTTAGATCTCGATTATATAGTCATCCTCTCTTAATTAAAATAACACCAACGACCTGTTGGTCAAATAGTATTTTTTATGAAATTTTTTATTGACACTGCCGACTTAGATCAAATCAAAGAAGCAAATGCATTAGGTATTTTGGATGGTGTAACTACCAACCCATCATTGATGGCCAAAGTGGGCATCAGTGGAAAAGAAGCTGTTTTCAATCATTACAAAACAATATGCGAAATCGTTGAAGATGGCGACATCAGTGCGGAAGTTGTTTCCACTGATTTTGATGGCATCATCGCAGAAGGAAAAGAATTGGCAGCGATTCACCCAAACATCGTTGTTAAGGTTCCTATGATCAAAGATGGCGTTAAAGCAATCAAATATTTTACAGACAATGGTATCCGTACCAACTGTACATTGATTTTCTCTGCTGGACAAGCTATATTGGCAGCCAAAGCGGGTGCAACTTATATCTCTCCATTCTTAGGTCGTGTTGACGATACTGGTTGGGATGGTGTTGACTTAATCGCTCAGATCGCCAATATCTATGCCATCCAAGGTTTCAAATCTCAGATCCTTGCTGCATCTATCCGTAACTCTTTGCATATCATCAAATGTGCTGAAGCAGGAGCAAACGTTGTTACTTCTCCATTGGAACCAATCTTGGGATTGTTGAAACACCCATTGACTGATTCTGGTTTGGCTAAGTTCTTAGAAGACGCTAAAAAATTCCAATAGGAATATTCAAATAAAAAGAAATGCCGTGGTAGACACTCTCTATCGCGGCATTTTTGTTTGTATAGAATGACAATATTTTATATTTGAATAAAAATATTCCGATGTCGGTAGACAAAATCTACCCTGATTGTCGAGCAGCAATAATCCTAACAACATGCAAAACCGTTTCCAGGACGAAAACAAACGTCTCTCCGAATTCTACAATGAAGTGTGGGTGGTATGTTCTTCCTGTCAGAAAAGGGCGGTGGCAAGAGCCAACCATGAAAAAAACGAAGCCCGTCTATTTTGTGCAAACTGCGGCTACAATAAAACACATACAACCGAAGCCAATATTTTAGGAATAAACGGATATTGGGACATATCCGCTCATAGCTATTTTGAAGCAGAATTATGGTTAAAAGCCCCATTCAAAAATGAAGTATTTTGGGCATATAATCTTGCACATCTCGAATATCTGGAACAATACATTTCCTCCAAGCTACGAGAACACAAAGACCGATCCCATTTTACATTGCTGGAAAAACTTCCCAAATTTTACCATGAAGCCAAAAATCGGGAAGCCCTTTTAAAACTTATTGTGAAATTGAAATCCAAGTAAAACTTTTTAGCATCATTTTTTGTAAAAAAACAAGGAGTTGGCTTGTGCTGTACAAGTAATTACCAAATCATTAATGCAAACATGTTTGGGCAAAGTAGCACAATAAAAAATAGTATCTGCCACATCTTTCGCTTGAAGAGGTTCGTAACCTTTGTAGACAGCATCGGCCTTTGTCTGATCGCCTTTGAACCTTACATTCGAAAATTCCGTTTTTGCAGCACCCGGCGCAATAGATGTCACTTTGATGCCATATTGCAAAAGATCAATACGCTGTGATTGCGTAATGGCATCTACTGCCTGTTTGGTAGCACAATATACGTTTCCACCAGGGTAAACGGTTTTAGCCGCAGTTGAGGTAATATTGATAATTTGCCCTTTTTTGTTTTTGATAAAATAAGGGATAATGGCTTTACTTACGTACAAAGTTCCTTTTATATTGGTGTCAATCATTGTATCCCAATTGTCAATATTGGCATCTTCAAATGGTTCTGTACCAAGTGCCAATCCAGCATTGTTAAGTAGTACATCTATTTTTTTCCATTTTGCCGGTATTTTTGACAATACACTTTCTACCGCAGTTCTTTCTCTCACATCAAAAGTCAGAGGCAAAACTTCAATACCATATTTTTTCTCTAATTTTTTGGAAAGATCCACTAGACGATCCTCTCTCCTACCGGTTATGATACAATCCCAGCCTTCGCTTGCAAATTTTTCGGCACTGGCCTTTCCAAATCCCGAAGTAGCGCCAGTTATCAATATGATTTTTTTCATGGTGATATGTTTAATCTCTGATCTGCAAGGTATTTAACTTTCGATTTATAAGTAAGGATATTATCTTTACAATTATGAAAAAACTGTTATTTATTGCGATTGCATTTTTTGTGGTAGATTTTGCGCATGCACAATCATACGATTCTATTGCCCCTTATTTAAAAACGAAAGAAATACCCTCTTTCAATATACTTCAGACAGATAGTAGTTGGTTTCGCACGCAGGACTTACCCAAGGGACAACCAACAGTTTTCATCTATTTCAATCCTGATTGTGGACATTGTCAAGAAACTGCAAAAAAAATAGGTGAAGAAATGAACAGTTTTAAACAAGTAACTTTTGTTTGGGCAACCTATCTTTCTCCAATGGAAGAAATTGAGGCTTTTAAAAAAGAATACAAACTTTCAGGCTATCCAAATGTACATTTTGGCAAAGATCCCCAATACTTTATACCTGCCTATTTCCGTGTGGAGCAAACCCCTTTTGTAGCTCTTTATGATGGCAATCAACAATTTGTGAAGGCATGGCCAATTTATTTCACCGATAAAGAACACAAAAAAGCG
>QFOI01000318.1 GCA_003241175.1 Pseudopedobacter saltans | reverse complement strand
AGCGTTGGAAACTGTTCCGGTTGGTCTAATCAATGTAAGCTATGGCGGTTCCAAAGTGGAAGCGTGGATGGATTCTTCCATATTGGCAAGTATGGGAAATATCATTATCCCGAACAGAGGAGATACTATCAAAAGTGTGAATCAGACACCTACCGTTTTGTTTAATGGAATGTTGAAACCTGTTATTGGTTACGGTATCAAGGGTTGTATTTGGTATCAAGGAGAATCAAACTATGATGACCCAAAAGCATACGAGAAATTATTTCCACTAATGGTTAGTCGATGGAGAAGTCTGTGGGGAACAGAATTCCCTTTCTATTATGCGCAGATTGCACCATTCAACTATACTTCTCTCCCGCCCTATTTTTCTGGTGGTAAATACAATTCAGCTTTTTTGAGAGATGCACAACGAAAATCGCTTAAAACAATTACCAACTCAGGAATGATAACTTTGATGGATATAGGAGAAAATGAAAGTATCCATCCCATGCACAAAAAAGAAGGAGGCGAACGCTTTGCATATCTAGTATTGAACAAAACATACGAACAGAAGGGATTTCTAATACCAGGTCCTACGTTAGATACTATGACAATTTCTGGAAATGTGGCGACTATCAAAATACTCAATGCGCCCAATGGACTAACTTCATTTGGTAAGCCCTTACAACAGTTCGAAATTGCTGGAGCAGACAAAAACTTTTTTCCAGCACAGGCGGTCATTAGTCAAGGTAAAATAAAAGTTAGCTCGCCTTACGTTTCCAATCCGGTAGCTGTTCGCTATGCATTCAAAGATTTTATAGTAGGTGAATTGTTCAATACAGAAGGATTTCCAGTTTCTTCCTTTAGGACAGATGATTGGGATTATTGATTCGTAAATAATACCCATTCATTTTCCTTTTTCACATAAACATCAGAAAGCCGACCTTTGGGAAAAACATCTAATTTGGATACCTTGCCGTTTAAAATAGTGGCTTGTACAGTAGTATTGTAAGGGGCATGTAATTTAAATTTTCCGTTCCATTCTTTTGGCCAAGTTGGTAGTAAAAAGATCTTTTTGCCATCGGTTTGTAGTAACATTTCTTGCAAACCTATCATGGCAGTTCCACCCCAATTATGGTCTGGAGTCCAATCAAAACCAGGGCCCCAAAAAGTCGGAAACCGATGTTTTCCTTTGGTCATTTTCTTTTGTTCCAAACTTTTAGCCTCATCCAAAAGTCCTAATCGAGCAGCAAAAATATTATGCTGCTTCCAGCCTATTTCACTTTTGGTTTTGATAACTTGTGAATCCAATTGATAGGTTTGTATAGCTGTATCCAAACTAGGTTTACCAATGCCATAGATTCCCCAAGGATAAACGGGGTATAGTTGTGGTGCTTCTGTATTTTGTATTCGTTCCCACACTTCAGCAGGTGCAAGTACCGTTTTACCATCTATATTTCTTAATGGAATATCTGGAATTCGTTGAAGCAGTACCGACCATTTTTCTTTTTGAGAATTAGTTGATAAACTATCTGGCAATTGTAACATATCCGACAAAATGACTTTTAATGCAGAAATTACAGTCGTAGAATTGTACGTCATTTTGTAGGTTTCCGCAGCAGAGGTAGGATAAAAAATGTATTTACCATTTCCATCCCATATTTTATTCCCACGTTTTGCAGCTAAATATCTATAGTGTTCGTCATAGAAACTTAGACAACTTTCGATCAGTGGAATATATTCTACAATATTGTAATTTCCGTAAATTCGTGCATCCAAAATCATTTTGCAAAACTCAAAAACAGTTTCCCATTGATACTCCAGCCAAGCATTGTATTCTAGTCCTTTGTCATAATCTGCTGGGCGTTTGATATTGTATTCAAATATATTGGGAAGTCCAAAGTTTTCAATTTGTTCTGTAAAAGACGCACCATCATGTTTCCAATAGACACTACTCCTTAATACAGCATTTTTCAGGTTTTTGAGGTAAAAATCAAACTGTGGTTTCATCAAATCCCAATCACCGTTTTTAAGCATGGGCCAATAAACCAAGCGTTGATTTTGTGCAGTCATTGTACCTCCTCCCCACAATCTAAAATCAGGAGAAAAATGATATTGTGTATCTACTAAAATCGGATCAAAAGTAAATAAACCGCCATTAAATTTCGTCGGCCATTTTCCAAATGCATTGCAACCTAATTGATAACGAAACAAATCATAGTTTCGGCTTATCCGATTGGCATCTCCGTTAAGTTCAATATAACTTTTATTCCAAAAGTCACTCCACCAACTATAACTTTGTTGTTGCTCTCTTTTATAGTTAGATAAACTATTTTTGAGTAGTTGTTCCGAACTATTTTCCCAATCATTTAGCGTGTTAAACTGTCCTGTATTCAATACTATTGTGAAATCTTGCTCTCTAACTTTTTTAGAAGTTTGTAAAGACCATGATTTAAAAGGAGTTCCAATATAGCTACCATTCTTACTTTTTATTGACACCAGATTTTTACCATAAAGAATACCTCCAAAAGTATTGTTGGATAAGGGATTGAACAATTCAGACTTTACACTATCCATTCCTTCCATCTGAACCGTGTAATCAAAAATATTCCTTACATCACTCCTATTCCTATGAAAAAATACAATCCTATCTTTTGATGAAAAAATAGAATCTTTGTAAGTAATTACATCAAATTTTTGTGGAACTTTATACGAATTTGCTCGTAATTCTTTTCCTTTCAATATGCGATCTTCCCAACGCCATGATTCATAACTAATGACAACTTTATTGGCACTTTTATTTGTTACATTTATATGAACTATAGGCTTATAAACATCTACCCAAATATGAATTTTTAAATGTGAATCAGCAATCGTCATATCTCCACTGGAAAGTCGAAGTCTTTGCTCAAATCCTGTATTGGAAAATGGTGTACCTGGAATTGAAACCCGAAAACGTCCCAATTTCAACATTTGATTATTTTCATCAAAACTGCCACTTTGCGACGCATAAAATAACAATTCTCCATTTTCTACCCAAACATTCAAACCAATATCTCCACCTCCGCAAGGCATGGATTCAGACGAATTAGCACTCATAGTCGTCCAAACAAAATCTTTTTTTCCAGCAAAAGAATTTTGCCCTTTGATGCTATTGTTCAAAAGAAGAAAAGAAAAAACAGAAAGTAAAAACGTTTTTATATGCATCTACAAATATTTAATCCATTGTAACCATAGCTTTAATAACGCCATTTGCCGGATCAAGTAAAGATTCAAATTCATCAGCTAAGTTTGCAAATGGAATCCGACGCGTAATATAGTTATCTGGATTTACTTTTCCTGCGCGAAGACAGGACATCACATGATCAAAATCTTCCGTAGTTGCATTACGGCTACTCATCAAAGTACCCTCTCTTTTGTGAAACTCAGGATGCGAAAAACTAATCTCTCCTTTTTGCAAACCAATCAACACATAACGAGCTCCATGAGCCATATAGTTAAATGAATTATTGATGGCTTTTTGACTTCCAGTTGCATCGATAACAACAGTTGGCATGTCGCCATTAGTAATTTCAACCAAACGACTCAAAACGTCTTCCTTAATTGCATTAATGGTAAAATCAACATTCAATTTATCTTTACAAAATTGAAGTCGCTGATCATTGATATCCAAAACGATCACTTTTCCACCAGCAATACGTGCAAACTCTGCAGCTCCTAACCCAATAGGACCAGCACCAACTATCAAAACAAATTCTCCTTTTTGTACATCTGCGCGACGTATACCATGTGCGCCAATAGCAAGAGGTTCTACCAAAGCCAACTGCTCGAAAGTCAAATCATTTCCTTTTAATAGTGCATAAGATGGAACTTTGTACAATTCTGTCATACCTCCATCAATATGTACGCCACACACTTTTATGGAAGTACAGCAATTGGTTTTTCCAACTCGACAAGCCACACAATGACCACAATACAAGTAAGGAATAATCGTTACTTTATCTCCTTTCTCAAAACCCTGAGCATCACCTTCCACAAACTCTGCAGCCAATTCATGTCCTAAAATTCTAGGATAGGTAAAAAAAGGTTGCGTTCCCTCAAAAGCATGCAAATCAGTACCACAAATCCCAATACGTTTAATTTTGATTATAGAAAAACCTTCTTTCAAAGTTGGCTTTCCAGCCTCCTTATATTCAAAATGTCCCGGGGATGTACAAACTAATGTTTTCATATACGTAAAATATAACTATAATATTTATCTAATTTCTACCTTTTGCTCAATATAAACTGGGTCTAACAAACCAGATTCCAATAAGGAGTCGCCTGCAAGTTGGATCGGAGAAGTTGTCCATGTTAATTTTTTCACAATAGGTAAACTTTGATCCAACATAATCCTATTGTGCCAGGTGTTGGCTACTTTGACCACAACTATATTTTTGCCTTTTTTCAAATAATTTTTTAAATTGACACGATAGGGAAATGTCCAAACAATACCACAATCTTTACCATTAATTTCAACGCTAGCTATATTGGCAACTTTTCCAAGATTTAGC
>QFOI01000317.1 GCA_003241175.1 Pseudopedobacter saltans | reverse complement strand
GGTAGTTGTCAAATTCCTGGATAAAATCGGAAGTCAGCTCCCGGAATGCAATGTCATTCCTTAAATATTTTTCTTTCAGAAAATCCTTTAGGGCGTTGTAAACCGTCAAATATTTAGCTGCTGTCCCCGAAACCATGGTGCCACTTTGTACAGCCTTCTCATTTTCCTGCATGTAAACCGAATATGCTTTGAGCAGGGAATTGTCCATGACACCGACACCGAGAAATGTATTTTTTAGTTTTTCGGAGGTAACAAAACCTTCAACATGAAGGATATCCTCATAGTTCTGTTCAATACTTAACCGGAGCTTGTCCAGTTTTTGATTAATAGTTCTGGCTTCCTCACTTTTGCCAGGGACCCTTCCTGATTTCAGGTCCCAATTATCTGAATTGATTTCAAGTTTCGTACTGAACTGTGATACCTTGCCGTCAATGGTAATCCGGCCCATAACAGCCACCTTTCCGTTCTTTTTTGGGGCACTTTTCTTCAGGTAGAAAAGCAGTTTGTAAGTTGATCTTTTTGTGTGTTCCATGACCCAACATTTTAAAGTTTAAAATTAAAATTTGTTGAGTTTTAAATGGATGTGAAAATGAGTGCAGACGACTGAAAAATAACCAGTTATACTATTTTATCCGTTTTGAAAACAGGTAATGATTTAGAAACCTAGCTCTGTCTTAACCTGTCCAAATACCGGAATTGCCAGAACCCGTCTTTCAGTATAAAACCATCTAAATCATTAATTTCCTGCACTTTGCATTTATTTGCTTTCGTTTGCTTTTGCATTGCCTTTTTAATTCAAAAAAGCGAATGTGAAACACATTCGGCGGAATAGTAGTACAAATGTTGAGAATTAGTATTTTACCCGCCATTGCGCCAATGAAATGTTACCTGCCGTTATTATTTCCTAATTTTTTGCTAAGGTTTTGAAATTGTTTTTTTCAAAATCTATTAGTTTGATTTATGCTTTTCTTTGATTTCATTTAGTGAATTATCAAGCCACAATTCATACCAATTTAAAAAAGTAATTTTCTCTTTATTTCCTAGTTCGTGAGATGGATAAATTCCTCCTTCATTTCCTCTGTCATCCGTCCAAATGTTTCCGTACTCTTCTCCATTAACAACTAAGTTTATACTAACGCCGCATCCAAAATTAGAGATTGCTAGAACTCCATTCATTAGGTTTTTACTAAACTCAAAATATTGCCGTTCATATTCCTCCTCGTCATCATCTGCATTTACAGTTGATACAAATTCTATATTCCAAGGGCTTGTATGAGGAAATGGTTGGCTAGGATTTAATAAAGAATTTGATCGTTTGTAGTCTAAATCATCAAACAAACTATTTTCAATTGGTTCAAGACCATAATAAGGTCCAACTCCTCCATTGCCAATTTTAGTCAAAAAATCTTTATAGTCGTTAGGTAATATAATCTTATGTACCGCTTCGAAATTTTGAACATTTTCGTCTGACAATGTTGGGTTAAGATTGTATTTGTGTTTGTTAGAACCAAATAGGGTTAAGTTTTGGTCTAATTGTTTAAGCTGTTCGATCTTGTTTTTAATTCTTTCTAATTGCTCCTTCATTTGGAATAGTGTTTTTTGGTAGAATGGCAGGTAACGTTCTACGGCTTGATGCAGGAGCGGAAAAGAAAGCACAAAAGCTCAATTCAGCACAACTGCAAGCAAAACCGCTTGATGTTGCTAAATTATGAAATCAAAAGCATAAATCAAGCGGTTTTTGCGACGAAAATAGAGCAGAAGTTGAGTTTTAGCACCAACCCGCTCTTGCATCAAACCGCTGTTACCTGCTGTGTTGTTTTGGTTCGTCAAACTACCATTTTCTTTAATTGTCCAACAAGTAGTTTTTTCCGTTCTGTCAAGAATGTTTTAAAGTCAGCAATGTCTAAACTAACATTAAAGTCCATATCATTTTCGTCTTTCCCAATGTCAGGAATTAACTGATTTATTTTGTCAATGTTGTTGCTTGCCACCCAATCTTTCAAAGGCGTGTCAAGTTTAGATTGGTTTAATGTTCCATTTAGCAGTTGAAGATTTAAAATGCTGTTCCAATTTGTTGGGTCAGTATAAAATTTAAAATCTTCGTCTGTCTGATAATTAGCTCGCTTGCTGTTGTAGAAATAGCTTGCTGGATGTAAATGGTCTTTATGATAATCTTGGTTACCAAAATTCAAATGTGAATATATCAATGACAAAATTGGGAAGCAATCCGAAGCATCTTTTTGTGTTGTCAATAGTCCTTCGATGAAGTCATCGTCAAATGAAAGATTTTTTGCTGGGTTTGCCTTAAACTCATCTTTAATTCTATCAAGAGGAAAAGTTGGTTGTTTGTTTGTGTCTGCAAGCTCCGCTCTAATTACCTTTTTGATGCTCGTTAAAACTGTATCAGACTGGCTACCAAAAACACCTTTTAAAAGTGAAAGGCAAAGCCATTTTCTTATCAATAGTTTGTCTTCTTTATGTTTTATTGGACTATTAATGTCATTTTCAATTCCACGATGATAGATGTAGTAAATGATTGGTATCGCAGCATTTTTGGCTCTTAAACTATGGTTGTTGAACCCTAAATTTGAAAGCAATGTAAATGCTTCAATAATGCTTTTCTTTATTCTGTCCCAATTCTCCTCGAAAACAATGACATTACTTTGGTCGAAATTTTTGACTTGGAATTTAATGTTGTCATTAAAAAGGACAAGGCAGGTTTTTAGTACAAAATCCTTGCTAATTAAAAATCCGGGATTGCCAATTTCAAATACTTTATTTACAACGTCCGGAATTTCTTTTCTTGCATCAGATTTCCAATGTGCTGTTGTGATTGACATAAGCAAATCGGAAAAACTTAATGGTTCGCCTCCGCTATTTGTTCTAATGAAAATATCCAAAACAGTATCTATTTCCTGCGTGGTTTCAAGGTAGTAGTTGATTAACTTGTCTTCAAAAATTACTTTTCGAAGTTGTCTAATGGTGTCTTTTGTGAATGTTTTTGACAACCAACCACTTTCTTCTATAAAGTTGTCAAGGTCATTAGTTTTTTCAAATTTTAAAATGTCATTGACTTTAAACCAAATGTCGCCACTTGCAAACTTTTTTTCAAATTCTTGTTTTGTAAGGAACTGAAAATCAAATATCATTTGTCTTTCGTTTTCATCAGGCAAAGGATTTGATAGGTTTAAATAAAGATGTCTTGTTGGGATATTTTCTTCATTATTATACCACCATTTTCTTGGAAGTTTGTAAGCATAAGAGCCTTTTAGTCCAATATATAGGCTTGTTAAACGTTGTTGTCCGTCTATAACAGCTTTGAAGTCAGGATTACTTTTCGTATCTATGTCGGGATTATCTTCTTTAAAAAACTGCCTATATTCTGTCAAAAATTGATAGAACTTAAATTCGTTTTTAACCTTGTTTTCTTTTACTTCCCAAAACATAAACGAGTTGATTGGGTAACTACGCATTATGCTGTCAAATAGCACTTCAATTTGGTAGCTACTCCAAACAAACTTTCTTTGTATTGCTGGAAGCAAATAGTTTCTACTAACGATATTGTCTATCGCATCTTTTATTGTGATTGGGGTTACAAATCCGCTTGACATTAATATTCTTGATTTTAAAATTAGTGGTGGCGAAGCCACCACTAATTATTATTTTTAGCTAATTTTTTCTACTTTGAAATTCCCTAAACTTTTGTAAGATTGAGCTTGTTTATTAAAGCCTAACCTTTCAATTGCCTTTTCAACATCTTGTGCGTGTGGTGTCGGTATTGTTGCAGAAGGAACTTGAAATTCATAACCTTTCTGCATATCCACAAATTGTCTTTGTGCAGTTAATTTGTAAAGAGCCATTTTAATTGTATTTAGTCTTGCTTACTCTGTTTGATTTTCAGCTTTCCCATTAGTTCTGCAAATTTAGATTTTCAGTCGGTCAAATCGTGTCGTTTTGGACGGTCGCTCTAACATAGCAGGTAACGTCCCGCGGCTTGATGCAGGAGCGGAAAAGAAAGTACAAAAGTTCAATTCAGCACTACTGCAAGCAAAACCGCTTGATGTTGCTAAATTACAAAACTAAAAGCATAAATCAAGCGGTTTTTGCGAAGAAAATAGTACAAATGTTGAGCTTTAGCACCAAACCCGCTCTTACATCAAACCGCTGTTGTGCGTTCGTTTTTTATGCAGAAATTGGGTTGACTCTAATTTGTCCACCAACAGCTTTTAAAACTTTCATTATAGTTGAAAATTGAGGTTTCGCTCCGTCAGATAGAGCTTTATATAAACTTGGTCGGCTCATTCCTGTTTCTTCCGCTATTTTAGTCATACCAATTGCTTTGGCTATATGTCCAATCGCTGTAACTATTTCAGTGTCTGTTCCTTCTTCCAAAATTTCATTTAGATATTCTGCAATCATTTCATTGCTGTCTAAATAATCTGCAATATCAAATTTTGATGTTTCCATTTTTTACTTTTTTAATTTCTTCCAAATCTCTTTCGCTTTTTCAATATCTTTTTGTTGGGTCGATTTGTCTCCACCAATTAAAAGAATTATG
>QFOI01000316.1 GCA_003241175.1 Pseudopedobacter saltans | reverse complement strand
TCCTGATTTTTCTAAATCTGGAATAAAAGAAGCCATCGTGTTACCGGTGTCAACAATATCCTCTACAATAATGACGTGTCTTTCATGAAGGTCTGTTTCGAGCCCTAATGCTTTTTTGACGGTTCCTGTAGACGAAGTGCCTTGATAGGAAATCAACTTAACAAAACTAATTTCAGCTTCTATCGTGATATTTTTGAAAAGATCACTGACAAACATGAAGGAGCCATTCAATATGGCGAGAAACACGGGTTTTTTGCCTGCAAATTTCTCATCGAGCTCTTTAGCAATTTCAACAATTCTGTTCTGTATCTTTTCGGAAGAAATGTAAGGGACGAATGATTTGTCTAAGATTTGTATTGTTGACATCACTTTGGAGTTTTTGCAAAAATAAAAGAATAAAATAAGGCAATCCGTATTGAACTGCCTTATTTTATTTCGGTATCGGAATTATTTTACTTTAAAACAACATTTTCTGATGCGAGTCTGGGCATATTGGGTGCGGAAGCGCGTAGATAAACGCTTTCGCCTGGAAGTGGCAATGCGTTAGGTTGTAGGTGATTGTATTCTAACAAACTATTCAACTGCAAACCCTCTTTCTGGGCGATCTCATCCAAAGTTTCTCCAATGACAACGGTATGCATTTCTTTTTCGCCCTTTTTGGGTTTCTTTTCTAGATAAACCAACCTGTCTTTTTGCAAAATATCAGTTCCTGCTTCCAATTCATTGTAGTCTAACAACTTGTTGTAAGACATTTTTTGGTTGGTTGCCAGTGCAAATAAAGATGATCCTTTCGGTAGATAAATGACTTTTGTCTTATTGATCTTAAATGCCGTCGTAGGGTAAATGCTAGGATTTAAAGTACAAGTATTTTTAGCAACGTAATAACTACTGCTGAATGTGTTGGTCATAACATTATTGTTGGCCATTGAACCAGAGGAAGTTTCGCTTGTTGGCGTAGAACTACTATTGTCACTGAATAAAGCGAGGCTATTTTTATTAGTGTTTGGTTTGTCTGCTTGTTTTGCAAACATAGTTTCTTCTGTAGCCGTATTTTCCTGTTTTTGTGTCGCCGCCATATCCGTAAGGCCATTATCTCCTTTTTCGATTCTGGCTAATGCTTCGTCAGAATATTGTTCGAGGTTGTATCTTTCTATAAGGCCGATCAAGTTTTTGGGATAATCTCGTTCCGTAGCATATCCTGCAGATTTCAAACCTTTAGCCCAAGCTTTGTAATCTTTTGGGTCTAGGTCAAACAAAGATGTGTAGTAGGGACGGTTTTTAAGAAAATCGGAGTGGTCTTTGTAGGAATCCGCTGCTGTCTGATACACACGGAAACATTCATTTTTGATATCGTCATCTTGGTAAACAGTTTCGCCTGTCCATTCTTTTTTGCACTTTATTCCAAAATGGTTGTTGGAATATTTGGCTAGTTTACTGTTACCAGAACCTGATTCCAATATGCCTTGTGCCAAAGTAATCGAGGCTGGAACGCCAGTTCTCACCATCTCATTGACGGCGATTTCTTTGTATTGATTGATATAATCCTGAACGGAATTGTTTTGTGCACTTAATGTGAAGCCTGTTGCAACTATTGCAGTTGTCAATATTAACTTACGCATTTTTATTTTTTTTGATGAGTAAAAGTCCATCGCGAACAGTAATCAAGACTTGTGTTGTGCGTGGATCATTTTTCACGTAATCGTTGAATTCCTTAATGGCTATGGCACTTTTCCCTTTAGTCGGATCTTCGAAAATCTGTCCGTGAAAAAGTACGTTATCTGCCAAAATGCATCCATTTTCGCTAAGGCTATCCAATACTAGATTGTAATAGTTGATATAGTTCACCTTGTCTGCGTCAATGAAAACCAAATCCCATGGACGATTTAATAACGGAATAATCTCCAATGCATTGCCTGTATGGGAAATTATTTGTTTGGCATATTTGCTTTCGTCAAAATAAGATCGAGAAAGGTTCACGTCTTCTTCTCTAATATCGATCGTATGAAGTTCTCCGTCAGTCGTCAAACCTTCCGCCATACACAAGGCACTATAACCCGTAAAAGTTCCAATTTCCAATATGTATCTGGGACGCAAAAGTTGGCTTAACATAGAGAGAAAACGCCCTTGCACATGACCACTCAGCATATGAGGGTGTGCATGTGTTTCGTTTGTCTGCTTGTCGATTTCAGAGAGAAGGTCGTTTTCTCTACTTGTCATCCCTTCCGCGTATTGTTCTACTATGGGATTGATCAAATCCATATTTTTCAAAAGTAGGTTTTTAACTCAATTAAATACAGATTGTGTATTGTTTGTATATATTTCTTTAACAAAAAATTAAATAAGTTTGTGTGCTTTACTATAATTATGTGTAAATACAAAAACGAGCCAATAAGAAGTGAATCCTATTGGCTCGTTTTAATTGAATTATTTCTATCTTATCCCAATTCTGGATACAATGGGAAATTTTTCATGTAGTTGTTGACTTCAGATTTTACCGCTGCGATGACGTTTTCATCTTCTGGATGCGTGATGATTTTGTCAAATGTGTCAACGATGAATACCATGTCTTTTTCTACAAAACCACGACTTGTGATCGCTGGAACACCCAAACGAACACCGGAAGTGACGAATGCACTTTTGTCGTCGAATGGTACCATATTCTTGTTACAAGTAATTTCTGCTTTTACAAGTGCTTGTTCTGCTTTTTTACCCGAAATATTTTTGTTGCGAAGGTCGATCAAAACTAAGTGGTTGTCCGTACCGCCACTGATGATATTGTAATCCTTGGCTACCAATAGTTTAGCTAGTTCCTGCGCATTCTTTTGTACTTGGTGGGCATATTGTGTATAGTCGTCAGAAAGGATTTCTCCGAAAGCAACAGCTTTACCAGCGATAACGTGTTCCAATGGACCTCCTTGTATGCCTGGGAATACAGCAAGATTCAATATGTTGCTCATCATTTTGATATTGCCTTTGTTATCCTTTTCTCCCCATGGATTTTCGAAATCTTTACGCATCATGATAACGCCGCCACGAGGTCCACGCAAGGTTTTGTGTGTGGTGGATGTTACGACATGACAATAATCAAAAGGATCGTTCAATAATTTTTTGGCAATCAGTCCTGCAGGATGTGCAATATCCGCCATGACCAATGCACCGACGCTGTCAGCAATTTCTCGGATTTTTTTGTAATCCCAGTCACGGCTATAGGCACTAGCGCCGCAAATAATTAATTTGGGTTTTACTTTTTGTGCTTGGGATTCCATTTGTTCGTAATCTACATAACCCGTTTCTTTTTTCACTCCATAAAAATGAGCATCGTACAAGCGTCCACTATAATTAACGGCAGAGCCGTGTGTCAAGTGTCCACCCATACTCAAATCCAAACCCAAAATAGCATCGCCTGGTTTCAACAATGCTAAATGCACTGCAGCATTGGCTTGCGCACCACTGTGAGGTTGCACGTTGGCATAATCGATAACAAATATTTCCTTAAGGCGATCGATAGCCAATTGTTCTATCTGATCTACAATCTCACAACCGGCATAATAACGGTGGCCTGGATAGCCTTCCGCATATTTGTTGGTCAATACACTTCCCATCGCTTGGATGGAAGCGAGACTTGTAAAATTTTCGGAAGCAATAAGCTCAATTCCTGAGCGTTGTCTTTCCAATTCTTTGCCAATAAGTCCAAATACTTGTGTATCTCGTTGCATTACTTTATAAATTTGCGGCAAATTTAATCGTTGATCATCAATTTTTACGCATAATATACCACAAAGATTATCGAAATTTGTACAGCCAAGTCGATAGTCGATATGGAAAATGGCTATTTATTGATGCGTTTTAAAAGGATTAGTACATGAAAGCAATAATTCCTGTTGCAGGTTCTGGCGCCAAGCTGCGACCGCATACATATACACAACCTAAGTCGTTGATGCCGATTGCAGGTAAGACAATACTGGGATTTGTGGTGGAGCAGTTGAAAGATGCCGGCATTGTAGATTTTATATTTGTTATAGGCTATCTAGGTGAAAAGATTATTCACTATGTCAATACGACTTATCCGGATATCAATAGTGAATTCGTCGTGCAAGAAGGGCGTAGAGGTATTGGCGACGCTGTTTTGCAAACAAAGTCTTTGGTGAAGGATGATGAGGTATTTATCGTATTGGGAGATACGATTTGTGATTTTGACATAAAGAAAGTTTTATTGGAAAAAGGAAACAAATTGGGCATTATGAAAGTGGACGATCCAAGACGATTTGGTATTGCGGAAATGAGTATTGAGAAAATAAATCGTTTTGTGGAAAAACCTTCTATCCCCAAGAGTAACAAGGCATTAGTAGGATTATATAAAATAAGTGACGTGCAGGATTTGTTTAAAAGTCTGGAAAAAGTATCTCAAAGGCAGAAAAAAGAAACGGACGAATTTTCATTGACAGAAGCTCTACAGGAAATGTTGGAAAGCGGTAATATTTTCCATCCATTCAAGGTCAATTATTGGTATGATTGTGGTCGTAAGGATTCGCTTATAGCTACCAATGCAACACTTTTGTCCAAACAAT
>QFOI01000315.1 GCA_003241175.1 Pseudopedobacter saltans | reverse complement strand
GATTCTATTGTCTATAAATCAGACGGCGGAAATCTTAGTAATTTAAATTATTTTATGCCTTATGCGTCGTCATTTCAGGTAAACTTGAGTATCGATGATAAACGAACACCCTCTTGTACATCCACTACAAGTAAAGATTTGAATGTTGTTGGGTCAACTGGAATATTTGCAAATATTTCGGATTCGATCTTCTGTAATCCCAACGCCACAATAGCCATAAAGAATTACTCCAATATAGAAAAAAGTAAATTCAAATACATGATCTGGGATTTTGGAGATGGCAGTACACAACAATACAATAATATACCTAATACTGTAATGCATTCTTATCGATATAATGGAAATGCATCAATAGTCAACTATAGTATTTCCCTGAGAATTTTTGACACAGACGGTTGTACCTCTAACACAAGTGCAACAAACAAATACAAACTATACAATCCGAAACTATCAGCAGTTGCCTCAGAACCAATGTATTGCAGTTCCAAAACGGTCTATGTTAACAGTACATCATCAGTATCAGATCTGATAACCAATGGTTTAAAATGGCAATTGGAAGACTATACGCAGAATCTTAATGCGAACGAAACATTCACTGCACCCATCCACCCACAAGCTTATCCTAGTTCCTACGATGTAAAACTTTCCTTAACCTATGGCAATGGCATTACTTGCCATAAGGACTCCACATTCATTGATCTAATTAAGTTCGATAAACCAATAGCTCATTTTTCCATATTAGACTCTTCGCTTTTGGATGTATGTCCTCCATATATATTACATCTTAAAAACAATTCTACTGGATATCAAAGTTTGCAATGGACATTAAGCGATAGTATATACAATACAAGCGTAAAAGATACGATGCTATATTATGTAGAAAAACCAAGCAATTACTCCGTTAAGCTAAAACTAAATGGATATGACAATTGCTATGATTCAACATCATTGGCATTTGTCTCAAAAGGACCAAAAGCAACCTTATCCAGTGACAACTATAAGAATTGTGTACCAGTGACGACAACGCTTACTTTAAATAGTCAAGACCCTATTGAAAACTATCTTTGGGCATTCGGAGACGGCAATACAGTAAGCAGTCCATTGGCGAGTCAAGTCTCTCACCAATATGCAAACAGTGGTACCTATAAGCCATCCATTACTATCATCGGAACCATCGAATCTGGGCATTGCTTTAACAATCTCGAATTAACAAATCCTATAATTGTAGACGAAAAAATAAACTTGGATTATCAGAAATCCTACAGCTATTGTTTAGGTGATTCCGCTAACGGAGGTTTGACTATTTACACAAATTCAAAAGCATCACCTTCATTTTATTGGACCACAGATCCCTCTTCAGAAGGATCGATCATTACAGACAACACATCTAATGCAATTGTAGTCAAGCCATCGCAATCCGCAAACTATTATATCCATGCTAAAAGCAACAATACTTGCCCTGATGAATATGGAACGGTTGTAGTAACTACCCATGAATCTCCAATAGTCAACATATCGGACAATAGTCTTACAATAGCGGCAGGAACTATATTTACACCTAATCCTACAGTGCAATCAACATATCCCGATCTAAAATACACTTGGAGTCCTACAACAAGAGTTAGCAATCCTACTATTCAAAATCCTCAGATAATAAGCGACAACAATATTACTTATACGCTTAAAGTCCAAAACACATTTGGCTGCTCTGATGAAGATTCTTTGCAAATAAGAACACTCTGCTCCACCTCGAAAATAATGATACCAACTGGTTTTACTCCGAATGGTGACGGCAAAAACGATATTTTCTATGTAAAAGGATATGGTATAAAGCTAGTCAATCATTTTATTGTGGTTGACAGATGGGGAAAAACCGTTTTTGAACGCAACAACATCAATGCAAATGATATCAGCAATGGATGGGATGGTAAAGTAGGAAACGTTTCTGCAGCAAGCGGCACTTACGTTTATTTTGCAAATGTAACCTGCAATGAAGGAAATATTATACCATTGAAAGGGACGATAGTATTGATTCGCTAGACACTATCTTCTATCTTTTGCTCGTTTCATACCGCCAAAATGGCATTTCGTGTAAAAGTATTGTATTAAAAAAGTTGTTGTACTATTTTCGAAGTGTAATTAAAACTTAATGAAAATGGTTTCAACTTTATTGCACCATCAATGGTTGTCCTTTTGGAGAACAAGGAGTGCGGGCAAAAACTTTGCAGTTCAGATACTTATTGGAATATTTCTTTTTTATCTAGTTTCCATGGCTGCATTTCTGGGCATCGCACTTCCTTCAATGGTGAAGCACCAATATCCTGATGGAAATGTAACTGCCATCATTTGCCGGTTTGTTTTGTATTACTTTTTGATTGATCTATTTTCTCGCTTTGTGTTTCAGGAACTTCCAACCATAAATTTAGAAGAATATTTAACCAAAAATATCAGAAAGAAAGACATTGTCAGATTTCTAAATTTTAGGTCTATGTTCCATTTTCTGAATTTCATCCCGCTGTTCCTTTTTCTCCCATTTTCTTTTATAACCATTTGGAAAGACTATGGCTTAATATCTATGATTGGATTTGACTTAAGTATTATGTTCTTGACAATTTCTAATCATTTTTTTATTTCTTACATCAAGCGTAAAAGCATCATAAAAACAAGCTATTTCTTTACCTTCCTAATTCTTTTTTCAGCCATTGTATTGTTGGATTATAAAAATATCTTGTCCGTCAATAAATTCTCTGAATGGTTATTTATGAAAATAATTACAATGCCATGGCTTTTTGTATTCGCTTTCGCATTGTCCATTATCACTTACTGGCTAAATAGTAAATTTCTTTTTAACAATCTTTATATTGATGAATTAGCCAAAAAACAAAAACGCGTACAAAACAATACTGAATATGCTTGGCTGAACAAATATGGAGCAATGGGAGATCTCATTGGCAACGAACTAAAGCTATTAACACGAAACAAAAGACCTAAAGGGTTATTGACGATGAGCGTAATTTTTCTCTGCTACGGCTTTCTCTTTTACAAACCTGATATGATTGCAAAAGGCGAACTAGGTTATTCCCTCTTTGGCGCTTTTATTGTTGTGGGAATGTTTACAGTAGCCTATAGCAACTTTTTATTTTCATGGCAGTCTGCCTATTTTGATGGAATACTCACATCAAAAATTCGAATAAGAGAATACATAAAAAGTAAGATATTTTTCTTATTTATCACTGCAACCATTCCTTTTATTATCTCCACTTTATATGGCTTAATGAGTTGGAAAGTCATTTTATTACAGATAGCAGCTTACTTGTTTAGCATAGGTGTCAACAATTTCATCATGGCCTATTTGGCAACTTATAATTACAAATTTGTAGACATGTCGCAAAAAGCGGCACTAAATTATTCCGGAACAGGTGTTGTCCAGTGGCTGTATGCATTAATAATTATGATACTTCCAGCAATTATATACGCAAGTGTGGCATATACACTTGGAAGTTGGGCGGGAATCATTACCCTTTCAATAATCGGCATAGTTTCTACATTATTTTACAATGTATGGATAGATATGATAACAAAAGCATTCATCAAACGCAAATACAAAATCGCTGAAGGATTCAGAGAAAAATAAAAACTATTAATATGATAACGATCAACAACCTAGCAAAAATATACAGGGAAAACATCGTAGTTGATATCCCGCAATTAAGCATACATAAAGGCGAAATCATAGGTCTGGTTGGCAATAATGGAGCAGGAAAGACAACGTTGTTTCGCTTGATTCTTGACTTAATACGTGCCGATCGAGGAACTGTAATATTTAAAGAAAATATTGTAGCCGAACAGTCGGAAACATGGAAATCATTTGTTTCTGCCTATATTGACGACAGCTTTTTGATAGGGTATTTGACACCTGAAGAATACTTTTATTTTGTTGGAAAACTAAACAATCTATCTAACGCAGATGTAGATGAATTCCTGAAAAAATACGAACAGTTTTTTGATGGCAGTATTTTGAATAGTGGAAAATACCTCCGAGATCTTTCCAAAGGAAATCAATTCAAAGTTGGTATTGCTGGTTGCTTATTGCAAAAGCCAGAAGTACTTGTTTTGGATGAACCGTTTGCCAATCTAGACCCTACTTCCCAATTGCGGTTAATACAATTAATACAAAAAGAAAAAGAGGAAAATCATACGACAATATTGGTTAGCAGTCATGACCTTAATCATGTAACGGAAGCATGTGATAGGATTTTACTTATGGAAAAAGGAAAAATAATCCAAGACATATACAATTCATCGGACACACTACTGGAATTAAAATCATATTTTCAAGTATAAAAAGATAAAATGTCCATACAAAAAGACAATATACTATATGGTCTAGTCAAACCAAGATTTTCCCTTTGGAAAATATTTTTCATCGCTTTCTCGATTTCAATTGTAATTTGGATTATTGGAATTGGTTCTTTGACCTATCTTCCCAAAACTCCAACTTATGATTATAAAGGGTCTTATAAAGATATGCTGACTCCAAAAGCAATTGGACAGCAACTAATTTCCATAT